>DAOVUE010000332.1 GCA_030632745.1 Pseudomonadota bacterium
ATAAAAAATAGGCGGTATGGTAATCGGGTTTGTGATCCAGACCAGAGATACAGCAACAGGCAGGTTAGCCTGAACAATAATGGCAATTGCTGCGGCAATAATCATTTGTGTGGGCAGTGGAATAAAAGCACAGAAAAAACCAACCGCAAAGGCTCCGGATACCGATCTGCGATTAAAGTGCCAAAGATTGCCATTGTGAAGTAACTTACCAAAAACTTTTAAATGTTTATGTTCTTTGATCGTTTTGTGATCAGGCATATATTTCTTTATTATTTTTTTTGGCATAATATGAGCACAGTTATTGGTTTAGAAACAAAGTTATCTATTCAGAACCGCCATTTCATGAACGTTTCTGCCTCATCCCTCAGGAAAATATAAATTATGCGAACAGGGATTGTCGCGTTTTTAATGGGTAATATTAGTTTACTCTATTGGCCTTATCTTCCCGATATTACTTCCACATTTGTTATTATTTTTGCTGCCTTCATGGTGATTTCAATACTGACAGGACTATTATACAAAGCTCATCAGTATTTTGTTAGTTCAGCACCCGTTTTTTTGAGTTTTTTTAAGCCATCAGCGTATAAGAAGCCTTTTTTTACACACATAGGTGTTTTGATCCTGTGTGCTTTTTGCGGGTTTATTTACACCTCATTGTTTATCAATCTGTTGCTTCCAAAGCTTGATCTCGGACAACTGGAAGGCAAGACCATCCAGGTTATAGGCCTTATTGATTCAATTCCGTATAAAACTGAAATGAAATACGGTTTTAATTTTTATATTAAAGCACGTAAAACCCGGCCTCTGCAGGGTGATAAACTGCAGGGCGATAAACTGCAGGGCGATAAACTGCAGGGCGATAAACTGCAGGGCGATAAACAGTGGGACTCATCGTTTAAGGGGAAAGTCAAACTATCCTGGTATAGAAGCTATGGCACAAAAAGCTATGGCACAAAAATTAAGGATATAAAAAAAGGGGCTGATGCTGATTTAGAAAAATCAACTGATAATAAACTGCAGATAGGTCAATACTGGATATTTGATATACGTTTGAAAAAACCAAACGGTTTATTGAATCCCGGTGGCTTTGATTATGAGCAGTGGCTCTATCAAAATCGTATTCTTGCCGCAGGTTATGTGAGAAAAGCTCAGAGAGTCACTATTGAAGATCCGCATTCACCTATACAGGAATCATTGAATGCTTCAGGGCTGTTGACTGGCTCAGGGCTGTTATCCGGATTAAGACAAAAAGTAGCTGATAAATTAGATAATGCTCTGCCTGATCATCCCTATAAAGGTTTAATAAAAGCATTATCGATTGGTTATCGGCATGATATGACCACAGAACAATGGCGAGTGTTTTTACGTACCGGCACTAATCATCTGGTGGCTATTTCCGGCCTGCATATCGGCCTGATGTCTTCATTGATCTGGTTTATTGTCAATGGCTTATGGCGTATGAGCTCCACTTTAAATATGAGGATTCCAGCTTATTATGCCGCTTCTTTTTTTGCCTTGCTGAGTGCTGTTTTATATGCAGCTCTGGCCGGTTTTGCCATTCCTGCACAAAGAGCATTAATCATGCTGTTTGTGGTTTTTACTGCTCTTATGCTGAAACGGGAAGTGGCCCCTTCTTATGTGTTGTCACTGGCTATGCTGCTGGTGTTACTGATCGATCCGCTGAGTCCGTTATCGCTGGGCTTCTGGCTTTCTTTTACTGCAGTCGCGGTGATTCTTTTCTCATTATCAGGGCGTCTTGCTGCTTCAACTACTAAAACTGCTAAATTGCTGCAGTTAGGAAGGCTTCAGGGGGCCATTTTTATTGGTTTATTACCTATGATGATTATCCTGTTTCATCAATTTTCAATAATATCTCCTCTTGCTAATCTGATTGCAGTACCCTTAATGAGTATTATTATTGTGCCCGTTACTTTATTGGCCAGCGGCTTATTATTTATTTTTGAGCCTTTGGGAGTATTTTTATTTACCCAGCTTCAATGGCCAATGGATGGATTGTTTTTTTATTTAGAACAATTAAATCGTCTGCCTGAAAGTTATTATTTTGTAGCTGAAACATCCTGGCTGATGATTCTGCTTGTTTTTATAGCCTGTTTCTGGTTATTGATGCCTAATGGCTGGCCGGGTCGATGGTTGGGACTTATTTTGCTCTTAGCGGTTTTCATGGGCTCTGCTATGAGCACACAACGGGATAAAATACCTGAGGGAGAGGTACAAATCAGTGTATTGGACGTGGGACAGGGACTTGCCGTAGTATTGAATACCCGTCACCACACCTTGTTATATGATACGGGAGATAAATTCAGTGAACAATTTAATATGGCTGATATGGTCATTATCCCATTTCTGAGGTTCAAAGGCATTGCTGAAATTGATAAATTAATCCTCAGTCATGCCGATCGTGATCATGCGGGCTCTTATGCAGAATTGTATCAATTATCCATTAAGGAGGTTCTCAGTGGTGAACCTGACAGGGTTAAGGATAAATGGACAAAAAATAATAGCGGGCCATTGCAGCATAAGATAAAACAATGTAAAAAAGGCCAGCAATGGCAGTGGGATGGAGTATCGTTTAAGATTTTATCACCTGTACTATCCTCAGTGGCTGCTAAAAAAACTAAAAAGAACAAGGCCAATAATAAATCCTGTGTTATTCTGGTCAGCACTGCATCAAAACAAACTGTTTTATTAACCGGTGATATTGAAAAAAACATTGAACAGCAGATCCTCAAAGATTATCCGGATTTAATTGCTGATGTATTACTGGTTCCACACCATGGCAGTAAGACTTCATCTTCAATAGTCTTTCTTAAGCAGTTACAAGCTGAAATAGCCCTGTTCTCTTATGGTTATCGCAATCGATTTCACCATCCGCACCGGGAAATTGTGCAGCGTTATAAAAAAATGAAAATAAATTTATTCAATACTAGTAATGGAACTATTGATATTCATCGTGATATGACCAATAATTCATGGTTAGTAAAACAATACCGGATTGAAAATAGACGCTTTTGGCATAGAGCTCCAGAATCTCTATGATTAATTCATTTGTAAATGCAAGTACCTCTTATAATTATAGTTAAGGAATTATTGTGTTTGAATTAATGGTTGCTGGCGGCTGGA
>DAOVUE010000126.1 GCA_030632745.1 Pseudomonadota bacterium
CACATATCACTTTTACATCAATTGACATTGCTGTGCTGTGTGATAAAAATTTAAAAAATCTCACTGCATCCCATACAACCTGAAGTATAGCTCATTGCTGTTGACCAGGTCTTTATGGCTGCCGTCGGCAATAATCTGGCCATTATCTATCACCACAATTCTGTCTGCCTGTTTTACTGCACTGAGTCTATGGGCAATAATTAATGTGGTTTTATCTGCCAGATAGGATTTAAGCGATTGATGTAAATTATTCTCTGTTTCTGTATCCAGCGCAGAAGTGGCTTCATCAAGAATGATCAGTTTGGGGTGGGTTAAGATCATACGGGCAATGGCCAGGCGTTGTCTTTGACCTCCTGACAAGCGAATGCCCTGACGTCCTACTATGGTTTCAAGCTGCTCAGGCAGCTGCTTCACTGTTGCATCCAATTGCGCAATCTCCAGTGCCTGCCACAGTGTTTCATCACTGAGTTCATTGCCTAAACATAAATTTGCACGTACGCTGTCATTAAATAGTACCGGATGCTGCAGAACAGCAGCGGTATTTTCCCGAACTGTTTCAAAGCCAACATCTTTAATGTTAATATCATCAAAATAAATTTCACCTGATTCAATGGGATATAAGCCCAGAAGAATTTGTATCAGGGTTGATTTTCCGCCTCCGCTGGAGCCTACTAATGCAACTTTTTCACCTTTATTAATGGTCAGAGAAAGGTTGTTTAATATATAGTTTGATGCTGATTTGGTTGGTTCTTCTTCTTTATCCACAATAGAGCTTGTTAGAAGATCTTTCGCATCCAGTTCATTATTTTTTTGCGGATATTTAAAGTAAATATTTTCAAGTCTGATAGCAATGGTTTGTTTGTTTTTAAAGGGATCATTATTACATACTATAATCGGCTCTTGCTGCAGAGAAAAAATCTGGTTGAGCCTGCTAATTGAAGCTTTAGCACTGAAGTAGGAATATTGAATATTTAATATCTCCTGAACCGGGCCCATCATGTACCAGAGGTAGCCAAACACAGCAAACATTAAACCAATACTCAGATCAGATGTCATCACCATAATCATACTGACAGCCCGAAAGGCATCAAAGCCGAATAAAAAAATAACATGAGAAAGCTGTGCCGCAGCATCCGTTTTCCAGGAATAGTTTATAGAATGTTTTTTGACCTGGACAGCACTCTTAATAAGACGTTTAATATAATGTTCTTCCCGGTTAGCAGCACGTATCTGATGAATAGCATCCAGTGTTTCTACCAGGGCTTGCTGGAACAGGGCGATGGCATTATTTTCTTTAAGCTTTAATTTCTTTACTTTTTTCCCCAGACGGATGGTGGTATAAATCACCAGAGGATTAAAAAATAAAAGCACTAAAGCCAGTTCCCAGTTGATCCATAATAATACAATAGCTGTACCAATAATGGATAATACGGCCACAATAAATTTACTGATGGTGGCACTGATAAACTGATCAACTACTTCAATATCCGTTACAAAGTGAGAAGCAAATCCGCCGCTGCCGATGGTTTCATATTCACTGATGGAAATTCTTTTTAAGTATTTAGCTAGCTTTTCTCGCATCTGCAAGGTGGTTGATTTAGCGATAATGGTAAAAATACGCATTTGCGAGACATTAAGGACAACCGAAAATAAGCGTAATACAACTGAGAATAACAAAGCTGTAATAATATAAACAGTTGCTGTTTGTAGATCGACAGGCAAAAAACCATTCATAAATGAGACTGCTGCTGCCGGTTTATCTAGTAATACTTCATCAACCATGAAGGGCAGAATCAGAGGAATTGGAACCGATAATAATGCCGCTGCAATAGCGAGAAGATTGGCAAAAATTAACTGCTTTTTATTATGTAATGCCGATCGGATAATTCGATTGAAGGAGAAACCTTTTTTTTCCGCACTATCGTTTGATACAGAAGTGTTTGACACAGAATTTAATGTGGGATCTGCTGTAGCTTCTTTTGATAAAGGTTTTGTAGAAAGTCTAGTCAATGCCTAAGTCTCTTGTGGATGTTTGAGGCTATATAATTCATATACAGCCTGTATTCTTTTTATATAAGTAACCGGTTCAATGCCCCGTACATAGCCGTAGCGGGATTTTTTATGGTGTTTTGGTTTTGATAATAATAAAAATGCTGTTTCAACGTTTCCAAACCAGCGATCCGGGTTTAATCCCTGTTGACGAGCCAGTTTACGTGCATCCTGTAAATGACCCAAACCTGCATTATAGGCGGCTAATGTGAACCAGACTTGTACATCAGCGGGTAATTCTTCAGATAATTGATCATTGATCCATGCCATATATTTAAGTCCTGCTCTAATACCATTTTCTGGTTTAGATAAATGTGAAATACCGACTTCTTTAGCAGTTTTAGGCATAACCTGCAGCAAGCCTTTTGCACCCGCCCATGATTTTGCTTTAGGATTAAAACGACTTTCTTTATTGATTTGAGCTGCAATCAGGCGCCAGTCAAAATTATATTCTTTAGACAATGCCTTAATGAGATCATCATAGGGTGAAATCTGCTTTTCATGATTTTTACGTGTAGTTTCATTAAATAAATTTCGTGAGTTTTTAAAATATTTATTATAAGTTACATTATAAAACAAGCCCTTATATTGTTTTTTTATAAACTTATTTAACTCTTTCATTAGTTTTTTAGATTCTTTTCTGACTAACCAGCGATGCCCGTGTGTACCGGTAAGGGGTAGAGAAGGTTGAATATTATTTTGCCAGCTGCTCTCAATGTCGATAATATTAGAGTCTGCCAATGTTAAATCATACGTTCCATTAAGGACCATAGCTATAATTTCTTCTGTTTCCATGTTTTCCGGGACAAGTTCAATTGAAAAATTGAATCCGAGTATTTTTAATTGACTCTGAAAGCTATTAAGAGTATTCCAGTAAGAGCTGCTTTTGCGTACAAAAAAAGTTCGCTGTTCCAGATCCTCAAATGACTTTATTGTTTCCTCACCTTTTCTCTGCACCACAATTTCCTTAACAAACAAATAAGGTTCACTAAATAGAATAGGAAGTTTTTTTCGTGCCAGTGTTTGAATTAATCCGGCAGAAATAACATCGCCATAACCGCTGTCAAGCCATTCAATCATTTGCTCGAAGTCATCGGCGACCAAAATTTCCAGGTTGACTTTTTGCTGTTTGGAAAATTCTTTAATCAGATCATAGTCAAAACCCATCAATTGATTTTTCCAGAGAAAATAAGTTGAGGCATTATTACGTGTAATTAATCTTAACTGCTTACTTTTTTTAATCGTATCCAAATCACCGAAACGAATTTCAGGTAAACGCTGACGTAATTTTTCTGTTTTGATGTACTGGTTGAGACGCTTCAATAATTGAGGATTATTTTTTCTAACTCCCCAGGCTATGGGACGTTCTTTGCTCAGATCAAATGCAACTTTAATGTCCTGTCGATATTCTGTTATCATGATTAAACTATTACTGTCTTCAACAACTGCATCCAATTCACCTGATACGACTTTATTAAATCTTTCATCAGTAGTAATTCTCTGATTTAATTCAACAATATGAAGTGTTTCCTGTTCCTTTTTCTGTTTACTTTTTATGTCTGTGATAGTGTCCCAAAAAGAAGTATGCTTTCTAACACCAATTCTTATTGGTTTATTGAGGTTAGATAGTTTTTTAAGTGTCAGTTTCTTATTAGATGACTTAGCAACAATAAGCTGTTCAATGGCATGAAATACAGGGAAAGTAAAATTAATCTTTTTCTTCCTGTTTTCTGTAATGGTCAGATTCGCTGCAATAACATCACCCAGGCCTTCTTCAAGTGCAGGTAATAAAGCCGAAAAGTCTCTTATTGGAATGAGCCATGGAGTCAGATTGTTTGCTTCACAGAAGTTAATAATAAACTTTAACTCATTGGTGTAGTTTATTGATTTTGTTCGTATATATTCATTGTATTGCGAGTTGTGCGGGGTGATGATGCGTAATGTTCTATTTTTTTTAATTCCCTCCCAGTCAGACCGGCTTATTTCCTTAATTATCGGCTGTTCAGCTTCAGCAGACTCTTTACTTTCATCGCTGCAGGATGCCAGAAAGAATATCAGTAAGGTTGAAATAATAAAATAATGTAAAGGAAATCTTTGCATCTTTTTATTAGTGATCATAGTGACTATTTTCTTTAACTGCCATAGCAACAGTATAGGTTTTTCCCTGTTTTATTTTTTTATAATTACCAAAAACCTCTTTAAAAGAGCGTTCAATATAGCGACGAATACCTGTAATGGTGACTACATAGATTCGACCACCCGGTTCAAGATGTTTGAGTGCATCGATTAAAAACAGGCTTAACAGTTCATTACCAACCTTAGCCGGAATATTAGAAACAATTAAATCAAAGCGTCTTTTACCAATTTGATTTAAGCCGTTACTAAGAAAAGTTTCACAATTGGATAAATTATTCAGCTTTATATTTTTTTCAGTATATTCAATGGCAACAAAATCTTTATCAATTAAGGTTGTCCTGCCATCAGGAGCAGCCTTGGCCAAAGTCAGTCCAAGCGGACCGTAGCCGCAGCCTATATCAAGACAATTATCATCATGCTTGACCTGAATATAATTCAGCAGCAGCTTAGAGCCTTCATCAATAGCCCTGGGTGAAAAAAGTCCCCAGGTGGTAGAAAACTGCATGGGAAAATGATTAAGCTCCGCTTTAATCGTCATATCTCTGCGAAACTGCTCAATATCAGTAAAATAAGTATTCTTTTTCATAAAAAGGTTTTTTCAGGTATTGCATGGGGTCGGATTTATGGCAGTAATCCCATAAGAATAATTCCATCAGTGTATCTTAAATTATGTGCACCCGGGGACATAATTAACTGTGATTGTGGACCAATAGCTGGAACTGTCGCCATATTCTGACTATAGGATGGAACATATAAATCACCCGTCAGTAGGGAATGATCGGCTCTTACAATAGATGTGTAGGCAATGGGTGGATGAGCCTGTCTATTAAGCCAGTAAAGAAAATGGTTTTCCTTTTCCCTGCTTAATTGCTTATAAAGAACTTCAGAACGATTAATTTCACTTAAACCAACCAATGGAGCCAATAAACCAATCGGACTATCAGAAGCTGTTTTGGCCATTTCGGCTATAGGGCTGCCATGATGTGGTGTGGCAATAGTAATAAGTTGAATAATTGGAATGAAGTCTTCGCTGCTGTTCCCGGATAGCCCGGAATAATTTCGAACTAAGCTCAGACGGGCAACAATACCTCCCGCTGAATGAGCAATTAAACGAATTTTTTGCTGCGGGTAATTTTTAGCCATATCTTTAAGATAGCTGTCAAGCAGATCTGCTTGCACTTCCACCGGTGCCTGTGAGGGTAGATCCACTGTAACAATATAATTACCTGTATTGGTGAGTTTATGGCCGGTATCACCAACATACCCTGCATAAGGGATATAATAACCGCTATCAATCCAGCCCTTGCTGGATAAGAGTGAAACGATGCCGCTGCCTCTCCAGGTATTGGCAGAACTGTAATAACCATGGATCAAAACGGCAATATCAGCCATTAATATGCCTGGAGAAAGTAATGTTATAAGTAATAATAATTTCATTAGCAGATATTTCATACGAACCTCTTAATATTAATTAACAGCTCTATGATAACACAACTCAAACAGCTGTTTGGCTCAATTGATACG
>DAOVUE010000013.1 GCA_030632745.1 Pseudomonadota bacterium
ATAGAGTGACTATGAATAAATCCAAAATAGTCAGTAAAACCCTTAATCTACAGCACCTTAGTCATTCACGCTACGATCCAACTGAGTTATTTAGGTTTATAGCTTGTCGCAAAAGTTTGCAGTAAAAGTTTGTCGCAAAAGCTTGTAGTAGCATGTAGTAATAGTTTAGTAGTATAAATCTGGTATTTATCGGACATTATGATTGGAGCCCGTTTAATGAGACATGTTTTTTTACCTTTTATCTTTATCATTTCTTTTGCTGCAAGTCATAGTGCTTTGTCGAGGACTTTATTTGTAGTTGATGATATTCGGGTTGAAGGTTTACAACGTATTTCAGCGGGTACTGTATTTAACTATCTGCCGTTAAAAATTGGTGATTCTGTAGATGAGCATTTAATCTCAAAATCAATTCGTGAATTATATAAAACTGGTTTTTTTAAAGATGTACGTCTTGAACGTGAAGGTCAGACACTGATTGTTTCTGTTTTAGAACGTCCTGCAATTGCAAGTATTGAATTTGATGGCAATAAGGATATTGAAACTGAAGGACTGGAAAAGGCTTTAAAACAAATTGGTTTCGCCGAAGGGCGGGTATACGATAAATCAATTGTACAACGGGTTGTTGCAGAGCTGGAACGTCAGTATTATGCCCGGGGTAAATATTCAGTACGCATTGATACGCAGGTTACTCCTTTGGAACGTAATCGTGTCGGTATTAAAATTGATGTTTCAGAAGGGCTGGTGACGACTATTAATCAAATTAACATGGTGGGTAATAATGTTTTTGATACGGATACTCTACTGGATGAAATGGAATTAACAACTCCAACTTTATTTTCTTTCTATACTAAAACTGATCAGTACTCAAAACAAAAATTATCAGGCGATCTGGAAAAATTACGTTCCTACTATCTTGACAGGGGCTATCTTAATTTTAAAATTGACTCTACTCAGGTTGCAATTACTCCTGATAAAAAACATATTTATATTACTATCAATATGACAGAAGGTGATAAATATACTATTAAAGAGGTTAAGCTGGCAGGAGACTTAATTATAGATCCAAAAGAGATTTTTCCTTCAGTTAAAATACGTAAAGGGCAATATTTCTCCAGAAAACATATTACTGAAACCAGTGAGGCTATTGTTGATTTACTGGGTAGAGAGGGTTATGCCTTTTCTAATGTTAATCCTATTCCCCAGGTGGATGATAAGACAAAGGAAGTGACTTTGACTTTTTTTGTTGACCCCGGAGACAGAGTTTATGTTCGACGTGTGAGTATTATTGGTAATACCAATACAGAAGATGAGGTTATTCGCCGTGAGATTAGGCAATTCGAAGATGCCTGGATATCAACGACCAGTGTTGAACGTTCAAAAGCCCGTCTGAGCCGCTTAGGTTTTTTTAAAGAAGTCAGTGTTGAAACTCCTGCCGTACCCGGCAGCAGTGACCTGGTGGATGTTATTTATACCGTAGAAGAACAATCAACGGGCAGTATTAACGCCGGTGCCGGTTTCTCCCAATCTGACGGGGTTGTTTTTAACTTTAGTATTACTCAGGATAATTTCCTGGGTACAGGTAACCGTTATGGTATTGGTGTTAATACCAGTGATGCTGATACACTTTATAGTTTTAATGTAACAGATCCTTATTTTACTAAGGACGGTATCAGTCGAACTTTTCGTTTTACCTGGCGGGAAACAGATATGGATGAAGAGAATCTTTCTAATTATTCAACCGATAATTACAGTGGGGGTGTTGGTTTCGGTGTGCCTATCAATGAATTTGATCGTATTGGCTTTGCCCTGGATTATGAACGTACAAAAATTGATTTACCCAATGATTTAACCGATACATCCTATGATATAGTAGAATTTGTTGTTAAAGAAGGTGATGAGTTTGATATTCTAAGGTTCTCAGCTAACTGGTCCCACGATAGTCGCAATAAATCAATTTTTCCTACACGGGGAGCTTTACAAAGCTTATCTGGAGATGTTGCGTTGCCCGGTAGTGATATACAGTTTTATCATATCAATTATACTCAGCAGCGTTTTTATCCTTTAAGCCGAAGCACAACTTTGATGTTAAGAGGTAATCTGGGTTATGCAGATACTATTGGCGGTGATTCATTTCCTCCATTTGAAAAATACTATGCCGGTGGTATGAATGATGTGCGCGGTTATAAGTCTAATACTCTGGGACCAAGAGCTGATGAAATACATTACATTCCCAGTATTGGCGGCCGTCCGCCCTTTGAACTGTTTCCTACAGATGATCCTTTAGGAGGACAGTTAAAAGTAGTGGCTAATGCTGAGGTTATTCTACCGATTCCTTTTGTGAAAGATTCTTCGGCCTATCGTTTGAGCGGCTTTGTTGATGCTGGTAATGTATTTGCTGAAGCAGGTGATTTTGATGCAGGTGAATTACGCTATACTACAGGTCTTTCCGGATCATGGCTCAGCCCGTTTGGTATGCTGCGGGTTAGTATTGCAGCACCACTCAATGAAAAAGATGGTGATGACACAGAAGTGTTTCAATTTTCTTTCGGCCAGGGTTTTTAAAACTTTTTTATTTATTTGATGGTTTTTATTTGGTTTTTATTTGATAGTTGGTTTGATATAGCATACTATCAACTGGTTAATAAATAATAGTATTTCGTGTTATTGTGTGTGAAAGTGTATAATCGTATTTTAGGAAAAAAAATGACAAATTATTCTCGATTAATTGTTCTGATGATGTTTATGTGTGTCAGCTCATTGGTTTTTGCCGAACAAAAAATTGCTTTTGTAAATCAGGCTAAGCTCTTGCAAAAAGCACCTCAGGCGGAATCTGCCCGAACCAGACTACAAAAAGAGTTTGCTAAAAGAGATAAAGATCTGGTCAGTCTGCAAAAGAAAATACAGAGCAATAGCGAAAAATTACAAAAAGATTCTGCTATTTTATCCACAGCAGAACTCAATAAATTAAAAAGAAAAATTACTTTATTAAACCGTGATTTGGAACGGGATAAGGCGGCCTTTAAAGAAGACCTGAGCATTCGCCAGAATGAAGAACTCATTAAATTACAAAAATCTATTATAGAATCCATTCAGACTGTCGCAGTAAAAGAACAATATGATTTAATTCTGAGTGAAGGTATTGTTTTTGCCAGTAAGCGGACTGATATTACCGATAAAATTCTTTCACAGCTGAAAAAACAGTATCAGAAGGGAAAATAACGATTTAATGTCAATTCCAACTCGACAGGCAGGAATTCAGGAGCTTGCCGATCTGATTGATGCTGAAATTGTTGGTAGTCGGGAAGTTTCTATCTCCGCTATTGCAACACTTGAGTTGGCCGGTGAGCATGATCTGAGTTTCTTTTCTAATCGAAAGTATCATCAGTATTTATCGACTACAAAAGCCGCTATCGTTATTTTGCATGCAGATGATGTCAGACAATGTCCTGCTAATGCTATAGTGACAGATGATCCGTATTTGGCTTATGCCAAAATAGCGGCTTATTTAACAGCATCTGCTGCCGAAAAAACGGCTATTGATGCAAGTGCCGTTATTGCAGAGGATGTAGAGCTGGGTGAAAATGTCACTATCGAAGCTCATACTATTATCGGCAGTGGCTGTAAAATGGGTGATAATGTTTTTTTAAGTGCCAATTGTGTGCTTGGAGACGGGGTTAATATTGGTAATAATAGTTTATTGTACTCCAATGTCTCTGTATATTCCGGTGTCTCTATTGGGGATAATGTTATTATTCACTCAGGTGCTGTATTAGGAAGTGACGGTTTTGGAATTGCTAATGAACAGGGAAAATGGTTAAAAGTACCTCAATTGGGTTCTTTGCGCATTGCTGATCAGGTTGAAATAGGTGCTAATACCACCATCGATCGAGGTGCTATTGAAGATACTATTATTGAACAGGGCGTTAAATTAGATAATTTGATACAAATTGCTCATAATGTTCAAATTGGTGAAAATACAGCAATAGCAGGTTGTGTCGGGATTGCAGGCAGTACCACAATAGGTAAAAATTGTGCCATTGGCGGCGGGGCAGGTATAGTGGGACATTTAACAATAGCTGATAATGTTCATATTACCGCAACCTCATTAGTCACTAAATCAATTAAACATTCCGGAGTCTATTCCTCTGGAATGCCACTACAAGAAAATAATCAATGGCATAAGAATTTCATTCGATTTAAGCAGCTTGATAGTATGGCCAGGCGTTTAAAGCAAGTGGAAAGACAGTTAGACCGCTGAATAAAGCTTCTAAGCAACTTTTGTTATCCTCCATTATTTATAGAAATTTAATGTTACTATAAATCAATGGTGGCCAGATTCAAGTGTGGCTAAAGGTTATAGACTATAAATAATTTCACATAAAACGAAATTAAAAAGAAGAGTAACATGGAAAATCAACTTAACTCTATGGATATTAATGATATCCTGGAACACTTACCGCATCGCTACCCCTTTTTATTAGTTGATAAAGTCATAGCTTTTGAAGCAGGTAAGTCATTGTTGGCTCTAAAAAATGTCACTTATAATGAACCTCAGTTTACCGGACATTTCCCACAAAAACCTATTTTACCCGGAGTGCTGGTTATCGAGGCACTGGCTCAGGCTACTGGAATTTTAGCCTACAAATCAACCGGTACCAAGGCTGATGATAAATCATTATACTATCTGGTTGGCATTGATAAGGCGCGTTTTAAACGTCCGGTTAATCCTGGAGAACAATTAATGCTGAAGGTTGAAGTGATTAAAAAGATGCGTGGCGTGTGGAAGTTTACCGCTGAGGCTAGTGTTGATGAGCATCTGGTGGCTTCTGCAGAATTAATGTGTGCAGAGAGAGATGCCTGAAAATAATGATGAGTGAAGCCAGCTCCAATTCTAAAAGCAGTCCGTTAATACATCCAACTGCAATCATTGATCCTTCTGCCGAGTTGTCAGATGATATTGAAATTGGAGCTTATTCAGTTATTGGAGCTAAAGTTAAAATTGATACGGGTAATAAAATTGCCTCCCATGTTGTTATTAACGGCCCCACAACTATAGGAAAAGAGAATACTTTTTATCAGTTTGGTTCAATTGGTGAAGCACCCCAGGATAAAAAATATCAGGGGGAAGATACTACTTTGGCAATCGGTGATAGAAATGTTATTCGGGAATTTACTACACTCAATAGAGGGACCGCTCAGGATCGTGGTGCAACCACTATAGGTGACGATAATTTAATTATGGCCTATGTGCATATAGCCCATGATTGTCTGTTAGGTAATGATATTATTTTAGCCAACAATGTGGCTCTCGCAGGTCATGTGAATATTCATAGCCACGCAATACTGGGCGGCTATTCATTAATCCATCAGTTTTGCACCATAGGTTCCTATTGCTTTACTGCAATGAATAGTGTTATTTCTAAAGATGTGCCGCCTTATGTCATGGTTTCCGGTCATATGGCCAAACCTCATGGTTTAAATCTGGAAGGGTTAAAACGCCAGGGGCATTCTGCAGACGTTATAAAATCAATAAAACTAGCCTATAAAGCACTCTACCGTTCTAATTTGACCTTTGATGATGCATTGACAGAAGTGAGTGAACTGGAAACAAACTGTAAAGAATTATCTATTATGGTTGATTTTCTGCATAATCATGTGAATCGTGGAATTATTCGCTGATGCGCATAGGTATTATTGTCGGTGAAGCCTCGGGTGATATTCTGGCTTCCGGTCTGATTAATGCCATTTTAGAAAAATATCCAACAGCTGAATTTGAAGGAATTGCAGGTCCATTAATGATTCAAGCTGGGTGCAAAGCGCTTTATCCTGCTGAAAAACTATCGGTGATGGGCTTAGTAGAAGTTCTATCTCATTATCGGGAATTGTCAAAGATTCGTAAAACCTTAATCCAGTACTTCATAAACAATCCTCCAGATGTCTTTATCGGTGTCGATGCCCCGGATTTTAACCTGGGAGTTGAAACTGCATTAAAACAGGCAGGCATCGGTACTATACATTATGTAAGCCCCTCGGTGTGGGCATGGCGTCAGTATCGTGTGGCTAAAATTTCACGCGCAGTGGATTTAATGCTGACGTTGTTTCCTTTCGAAGCCCGGTTTTATGAAAATCATAATATACTGGTAAAATATGTCGGGCATACGCTGGCCGATGAAATTGAACTAAGTCATGATAATTTACAGATTATGCTTCAAGCCAGACAATCTCTGGCCCTGAATGTTGAAACGCAACAGCAGATTATTGCCGTTTTGCCTGGTAGTCGGATGTCTGAAGTCACTCGATTGTCAAAACCCTTTATCGCCGCTTTATTGCAATGTCTGCAAATTAAGCCCGAACTTATCTTCGCCATTCCATTGATTAATACTAAAACCCGACAGGTTTTTGAACAGGAATTAAATCAGCAAATCAGCCAGTATAGTGACTCTATTTCCCCTGACAAGCAAAAAAAGCAGGGACAACAGGAATTGCGATCCCGGTTTGTCTTATTTGATGGCCATTCAAGAGAGGTTATGGCGGCCTCTAATGCAGTGCTGCTGGCTTCCGGAACCGCCGCTTTAGAAGCACTATTATTGAAAAAACCCATGCTGGTGGCCTATAAATTATCACCTGTTACCTATTGGATTGCTAAACGTCTGTTACGCGTGCCTTATTATTCTTTGCCTAATCTATTAGCAGGTGAATATCTGGTCGAAGAAATAACACAAAATGATGTGTGTGCCGATACATTAACTCCCAAAGTGCTGAATTTATTATCGGATGAGACATGGTGTGATAAATTAGAAATCTTTGATGACATACATAAATTATTGCGTCAGTCAGCGAATCAAAAAGCTGCACGGGCGGTGATTGATTACTTAAAAGCTAACAATAAACTGGACGAGGCTTAGGAGTTATTATGGCTTTTGAGCCTTTATCTCTTTATATTGATGGTGTCACAGGCAACAATATTGCGGGTGTGGATGAAGTCGGGCGTGGTCCTCTGGCTGGCCCTGTAGTGACTGCTGCGGTTATTCTTGATCCGGATAAGCCCATTACAGGGCTTGATGATTCAAAAAAACTATCAGAAAAAAAACGTGAAGTTTTAGCTGTTGAAATTCGAGAAAAAGCCTTGTGTTATGCTATAGGTCGGGCTGAGCAGTTTGAAATTGATGAATTAAATATTTTTCATGCTACTCTGCTGGCGATGAAACGGGCAATTGAAAGTTTAACGATACAAGCTGATCATGTGCTGGTGGATGGAAAATTTTGTCCGCAAGTATCATGCTCCTGTAAGGCTGTGATTAAAGGTGATGCTAAAGTGGCAGCCATCAGTGCTGCTTCTATCCTGGCAAAAGTCTGTCGTGATAATGAAATGATAAGAATGGATGATACTTATCCGGGGTATGGTTTTGCAAAGCATAAGGGCTACCCGACCAGGCTGCACATTGAAGCATTGCAAAAATTAGGTGCTTGTCCCATCCACCGTAGAAGTTTTAAACCCGTACAAAAAGTTTTAATTTCATAACCATATGTCCAATCAATTTATTCATTTAAACCTGCATACCGAATTTTCTTTAGTTGATGGAATTGTTCGCTTAAAACCTCTGATTAAAGCGCTTCAAGAGGCTGAAATGCCGGCCATTGCCATTACTGATCAAAGTAATTTTTATGCCCTGGTAAAATTCTATCAGGCTTGTCTCGGGGCCGGTATAAAACCACTTCTTGGTGCTGATGTATGGCTTTATAACGAGGAGAAACCCGCTCAGCCCTTCCGTTTATTGCTTCTTTGCAAAACTAATGAAGGTTATCTTAATCTTAAACAATTAATCAGTCAGAGTTATTTAAGTGGTCAGCATCTGGGTAAAGCGATAATAAAACAGGACTGGCTGGGTAAACATGCTGCAGGATTAATTGCCTTATTAGGCAAAGACAGTGATGTGGGGCAGTTATTGCTGGAAGATAAAAAGGATGAGGCAGAACAAAGCCTAATATTCTACCAACAACTGTTTCCTGATCATCTCTATATGGAAATTCAAAGAACCTCCAGACTGGGAGATGAAAAATTTTTGCACCAGGTGGTCAATCTGGCTGCACGATTAATGTTACCCGTAGTGGCTACTAATGCGGTACGTTTTTTGAAAAAAGATGAATTTTCTGCACATGATACCAGGGTTTGTGTAAATCAGGGGCGTATTCTGGCGGATAAAAAACGTCCCCATGACTTCTCAGAAGAACAGTATTTTAAATCTGCAGATGAAATGGCTGAACTCTTTGATGATATTCCGGAAGCTCTGGAAAACACCGTTGAAATTGCCAAACGCTGTAATGTCACTCTGCATCTGGGGGAAAATTTTCTGCCCGACTTTCCTATTCCGGAAGGTTTGAGTATGGATGAATACTTTCGTCAATTATCCCATGAAGGCTTAGATAAACGTTTTACGCAATTATTTAATTGCGCTGATTATGAAAAAAATCCGCAGTATCAGGAAAAAATTAAAGTCTACCGGGAACGTCTGGATATTGAGCTGGATGTTATTACTCAAATGGGTTTTCCCGGTTATTTTCTTATTGTTGCCGACTTTATTCAATGGTCAAAAGAACATCATGTGCCGGTAGGGCCGGGACGTGGATCGGGTGCCGGATCATTAGTGGCTTATGCCATGACGATTACCGATCTGGATCCTCTGCAGTACGAACTTTTATTTGAGCGTTTTCTTAATCCGGAACGTGTTTCCATGCCGGATTTTGATATTGATTTTTGTATGGAAGGGCGTGAAAAAGTTATTCAATATGTTTCTGAAACCTATGGTCGTGATCGGGTTTCTCAGATTATTACCTTTGGTTCGATGGCGGCTAAAGCTGCTATTCGTGATGTGGGACGGGTACAGGGGCAGGGCTATGGCTTTGTTGATTCTCTGGCAAAATTAATCCCCATGGATATCGGGATTACAATTTCTAAAGCTATGCAGCAGGAGGAAGAACTGCAGCGTCGCTATGATAATGATGATGCTGTGCGAGACTTAATTGATATGGCTCTGGCACTGGAAGGTATTACCAAAAATGTGGGCAAGCATGCCGGTGGTGTGGTTATCTCCCCCAGTGATATTAATGACTTTTCACCTGTCTATTGTGAACAGGATTCGCAAAGTATTGTAACCCAGTACGATAAAAATGATGTAGAAACCGTTGGTCTGGTGAAATTTGATTTTCTGGGTTTAAAAACCCTGACGGTTATAGACTGGGCTTTAGAAATCATCAATGCTAAAAAGAAAAAATCAGCTGAAGCAGAAGTTGATATTACCCTGATTGACCTGGAAGACAGACCTTCCTTTGATACCCTAAAAGCCAGTAATACGACAGCTGTTTTCCAGCTGGAATCCCGAGGTATGAAAGATCTTATTAAACGTCTGCAGCCGGATTGTTTTGAAGATATTGTTGCTCTGGTGGCCTTATTCAGACCCGGCCCGCTGCAATCGGGAATGGTTGATGATTTTATTGATCGTAAACATGGCCGTCAGAAAGTGGAATACCCTCACCCCTCTTTAGAGCCTATTCTGCAACCGACTTACGGCACCATTTTGTATCAGGAACAGGTGATGCAGATATCACAGGTTTTAGCCGGATATACCTTAGGCGGTGCTGATTTATTACGTCGTGCCATGGGCAAGAAAAAACCCGAAGTGATGGCGGCACAACGCTCAATCTTTGAAGAGGGCTCAGTCGAAAATGGTGTTGACAAAGAAATCGCAACGCATATTTTTGATCAGATGGAAAAATTTGCCGCCTATGGTTTCAATAAATCACATTCAGCGGCTTATGCCTTAGTCTCCTACCAGACCCTGTGGTTAAAAACACATTATGTTGAAGCCTTTATGGCGGCAGTATTATCTGCAGATATGGATAATACCGATAAAGTGGTTGTGGTGATTGAAGAGTGTCGTGATGCCGGATTGAAAGTAGTGGCCCCCAATATCAATCTGTCTGAGTATAAATTTACCGTGAATGATGATAATGAAATTGTTTATGGCCTGGGTGCAATAAAAGGAGTGGGAGAAGGGGCGATTGAAAGTATTGTAGAGTCCCGTACTGCTGGTGGAATTTATAAGGATTTTCAGGAATTTTGTAATCGGGTTGATTTACGACGCTGTAATAAAAGAGTGATGGAAACCCTGGTTAAAGCCGGTGCTTTAGATGATTTTGGTTTGACGAGATCCACCTTATTAAATGCAATTCCTGAAGCAACCAAAGCGGCCGATCAATTTTCTAAAGCACATGATGCAGGCCAGGATGATCTTTTTGGCGGTGACTTTTTTAATACGGGTGCCATGGACAGTACTGGTGATAAAGCATCCAGCGCTTTTAAAACTATTGCAGAATGGCCTGAGGATGAACGTTTACGGGCTGAAAAAGAGACTCTTGG
>DAOVUE010000406.1 GCA_030632745.1 Pseudomonadota bacterium
ACGGCTTTAGGCTTTCGTATCAATGGTAAAATTATTGAACGTTTTGTTGAGGTGGGACAGGTTGTTGAACCTGGAACCTTATTAGCCAGCCTGGATCCAGAAGATTATCAATTACAAGTGATGGATGCTGAAGGTGGATTTTTAGCAGCCGCTGCTGAGAAAAAGAAAGCTGCATCTGATTTAAAACGATATGCCAAACTTCACCGGGATAAACTCGTCAGTGCAACTGAATACAATGACTATTCAAATATCTTTAATGTAGCTGATGCTCGTTATAAACAGGCACAGGCACGATTAGAAGTGGCAAAAAATCAAACTGAATATACCCAGCTTCATACTGACAAAGGCGGGGTAATTACTTCATTAGATATGGAGATAGGTCAGGTGGTAGTAACAGGCCAAACGGTTATTAATTTATCTACTCCAAAGGAAAAAGAAGTTGTTATTGCTGTTCCGGAAAACCACCTTAATCAATTACGCCATACTGATGAAATAAAAATTACTCTTTGGGCCAATCAGGATTCAAGTTATAAAGGAAAAATAAGAGAAATTTCACCCAGCTCTGATCCTGTTACACGTACTTATAGCGTCAAAATTAGTCTTATAGATGCTGATACAAGGGTACAATTGGGTATGACTGCATCGGTGACTTTAATACAAAAAAAACAAGGCAAAATCGTTCGTTTACCTTCTTCGGCAATTTTTCAGAAAAATGAACAAGCAGCCGTTTGGATTTATTCACCGGACACGTCTACCGTACAACTTCAAACCATTCAGGTTGCAGAATATCAATATAATGAAGTGTTAATTAATACAGGGCTAAAAGAAGGACAGATTGTAGTGGTTGCCGGTGTGCATAAATTGCACACCGGGCAGAAAGTACGCCTGCTGCAAGGAGAGCCGCTGTGAATACTTTTGTTAATAAGCTGAATCTTTCTGAATGGGCGCTTAAGCACCGTTCACTGACCATTTATATCATGCTGGCATTTTTTTTGGCAGGCTCGCTGGCGTACCAGAATCTGGGGCAGGCAGAGGATCCGGAATTCAGCATAAAAACCATGGCGGTTCGTACTAACTGGCCTGGAGCGACCGCTTCAGAAGTAGAACAGCAAATTACTGATAAAATTGAAAAAAAATTACAAGAAACACCCTGGCTAGACTATCTCAGTAGTTACTCAAAACCCGGTGAATCTATGATTTTTATTAATCTTAAAGATTATACGCCAGCTGATGAGATTCAAAATACCTGGTATCAAGTTAGAAAGAAAATCAGTGATATAAAACATACATTACCAGAAAATATTTTAGGGCCATTCCCTAATGATGAATTTGGGGATACCTTTGGAATTATTTATGCGTTCACAAGTGATGGCTTTAGTTATGCGAAACTGAGAAATTATGTTGATGAGGTCCGCTTACAATTATTAAGAGTACCTGATGTTGCCAAAGTGGATTTGATTGGTGTACAGGAGGAAAAAATCTTTATTGAATTATCTAATATTAAACTATCCAAACTGGGACTCGATCCCACACTTATTTTTGATACCTTGACACAACAAAACTTCTTATCACCTGCGGGTGATGTCAGTACTGAAATTGATCGGATCTATATTCGTGTCAGCAGATTGGAGTCGGTAGAAGAGATCCGTAACGTGGGTATTCGTTCAAATAATCG
>DAOVUE010000187.1 GCA_030632745.1 Pseudomonadota bacterium
ATTGATAAGGTTAAAGGTGGTTTCACTGTAGAATTAGGTGATATTCGTGCCTTCTTACCCGGTTCATTAGTAGATGTTCGTCCTGTACGTGATACAACTTACCTTGAAGGTAAGGAACTAGAATTTAAAGTCATCAAACTGGATCAAAAACGCAATAATGTGGTTGTTTCCCGTCGTGCAGTGGTTGAAATTGAAAACTCTGCTGAACGTGAGCAATTACTTGAAAATCTTGAAGAAGGTCAAACCGTTAAAGGTATTGTTAAAAATCTTACTGATTATGGTGCTTTCATTGATTTGGGTGGTGTTGACGGTTTATTACATATTACAGATATGGCCTGGAAACGCGTTAAACATCCTAGTGAGATCGTTTCTATCGGTGATGAAATCGATGTTAAAGTACTTAAATTTGACCGTGAACGTTCACGTGTTTCTCTGGGTCTTAAGCAGACTGGCGATGATCCATGGGTTCTTATTAAAGAACGTTATGGCGAAAGCACACGCCTGAAAGGTAAGGTCACTAATCTTGCTGATTATGGTTGTTTCGTTGAAATTGAAGAAGGTGTAGAAGGTTTGGTTCACGTTTCTGAAATGGACTGGACAAACAAAAACATTCACCCGTCTAAGGTTTGTAATGTAGGTGACGAAGTTGAAGTGGTTGTTTTAGATATTGATCCGGAACGTCGTCGTATATCTCTTGGTATGAAGCAGTGTTCACAAAATCCATGGGAAGTCTTCTCAGCGATTCATAACAAGGGTGACAAAGTCAGCGGTAAGATCAAATCTATTACTGATTTTGGTATCTTCATTGGTTTAGAAGGCGGCATCGATGGATTAATCCATCTGTCTGATATCTCCTGGAACAGCAATGGCGAAGATGAAATCACTAATTTCAAGAAAGGTGATGAACTTGAAGCGGTTGTATTGGCAGTTGATCCTGAACGTGAGCGTATCTCTTTAGGTGTTAAACAGCTTGATCAGGATCCATTTTCAACTTATGTTGCTGCGAATCCCAAGGGTTCTATTGTTAATGGTACCGTCAAGGAAGTTGATGCTCAGGGTGCTGTTATTGAGTTAATCGATGGTGTTGATGCTTATTTACGTGTTTCTGAGCTTTCTCGTGAGAGAGTTGAAGACGCAAGCACTGTACTAAAAGTGGGTGAAGCAGTTGAGGCCAAGTTTATTGGTGTTGATCGTAAGAGCCGTACTATTAACCTGTCAATTAAAGCTAAAGATGTAGCGGAAGAAGCTGAAGTTATGCAGGAATATACCGGTGCTTCCTCAGCAACGACTTCTTTGGGTGATTTATTAAAAGATCAGCTTAATAAGAAGTAAATAATTGCTCTGAAATAGACTGAAATATGGGCCTCTTATTTTTTCTGAGGGATCTCATGTTTCAGTCTTGAGCAACTATAGAAGTCATTAGCTAAACTTAATAGTACAAATTCAGCTTAAGGATAATTAAAAAAATGACAAAATCTGAGTTGATTGAAGCACTTGCTCAAAAACAATCACAACTGGCTTATAAAGATGTAGAACTTGCTGTAAAAGCGATGTTAGATCACATGGCACAGACATTAGCAACAGGTGAGCGAATTGAAATTCGCGGATTTGGCAGTTTTTCATTACATTTTCGTCCCCCCAGAACGGGTAGAAATCCAAAAACGGGTGCTGCAGTTATATTAGCGCCTAAGTATGTTCCTCATTTCAAACCGGGAAAAGAATTGCGTGAACGAGTTAATAACTCCCGTAGTAAAAGTTTTAGCTAATTAAAAAGCTGGACAGATACTCTTTCCTACTAATATAAACAACTGTTTTATAATGTTTGCAAATTTTATTTAAACAGATTTTATTTAACCAAAAAGAATTCCTATAATTTATTTATTACACCATAAATCATCTTATAAAATAATGGTCAGTTCAAATGATTGATAATACATTGCTCATTACTGTATTACCTTTTATTGTACTGGCTTTTCTATTGGGTGCTTATATAGGACGAACAAAGTCTAAAAAAGAACGTTCCTCATCATCCTATACTCTCAAATCTGACTACTTCAAAGGTCTAAATTACCTGCTGAATGAACAAACTGATAAGGCTATTGATGTTTTTATTGGTTTATTAGAAGTTGGAGATGAAACTTTTGAAACTCATATTTCTCTGGGTAATCTCTATAGACAGCGTGGTGAAGTTGATCAAGCCATTAAAGTCCACCAAAATGTCATTTCAAAACCCTCTCTAAGTATTAATAAACGTAACGATGCACTTTATGAACTTGCCAGAGACTATATGCATGCAGGATTATTAGATCGTGCTGAAAACCTGTTCCAGGAACTGCTGGAAAAACAATCTCATATACAACCCGCTCTAAAGTACCTATTATCAATTTATCAGCAGGAACATGACTGGGATGCCGCTATTCTAATAGCAAAAAAACTTGAGGCGGCTTCTAACCAGTTATTTTCAAAACAAATAGCTCATTTTTATTGTGAACTTGCACTTATAGAGAAGAAAAAAGGCAATACAACTGCAGCATTAAAACTGGTAAAAAAAGCTCTGGGAACAGATAAACAAGCAGCCAGAGCCAGTATTATTGAAGGGCAAATAGAACAGCAAAGTGGTAATTTTAAAGAAGCCAGTCGAGCATTCCGTCGTGTTGAACAACAAGATGCATTATTGATTTCTGAGGTTATGGATTCCCTGCTGCAATGTTATAAAGAGCTTGAAAATGGCAAAGAAATTACATCTTATCTTGAACATATATTAGATAATTATGGCGGTATAACTTCTGTTTTACTCTATGCGGAACAAATTCGACTTTCTTCCGGTAATAAAGCTGCTGCTTTATTTGTTGTTGAATCCTTAAGAAGGAAACCCTCAATCCGCGGATTAAATTATTTAATCGACATCAGTCTTGATTTTACCAAGGGCACAGCACATAAAAATCTTCTTATTTTACAGGAAATAACCAGTAAACTTCTGGATGATAAACCGGTTTATAAATGTACTCAATGCGGCTTTAAAGGCAACTCATTGTTCTGGCACTGCCCAAGTTGTAAATCATGGAGTTCAATCAAACCCATTCAAGGTATTGAAGGGGAGTGATTTAATATCAAATATTAACAGCACAAAGACGTTGCGTGCAACGTCTCTACGCCCCGGAGGAAGTGCCCTTGGGGTACGATAGTGCAAATACGTAAACCCTGAAGGTTCTGCAATGAATTCTACTCATGACTCAAAAATTATTATTGCCCTGGATTTCAAGGATGAAGCCTCAGCTTTAGCCTTAGTTGAGCAGCTGGAACCATCACTCTGTCGCTTAAAAGTGGGTAAAGAGCTTTTTGTGCGCTGTGGTCCATTATTGGTTAAAAAACTTATCAACAAGGGCTTTGATGTCTTCCTTGATTTAAAATTTCATGATATTCCCAATACGGTTGCCGCTGCCTGTCAGGCTGCTGCAGATATGGGGGTATGGATGGTGAATGTACATGCTTGCGGAGGCCGAAAAATGATGCAGGCTGCTAATGAGGCAATACAACAATCCTCTCATAAGCCGTTATTAATTGCTGTAACCGTTCTGACCAGTTTATCCAGACAGGATATTGCAGAAATTGGTCTGGACATTGAGCCTGCAGAGCAGGTATTGCGCCTGGCCCGACTTGCACGTGATTCCGGCATGGATGGCGTTGTGTGTTCACCTCAGGAAGTTAAACTGTTAAAGCAGGAAATTGCTCAGGACTTTACTCTTGTCACTCCCGGAGTAAGACCCGCCGGAGCGGCCATTGGTGATCAGCAGCGTATTATGACACCTGCCCAGGCTTTATCCGCAGGTTCAGATTACCTGGTTATCGGACGTCCGATTACAGCCGCTCCTGATCCGCTATACGCTGTTAATAATATAATCAAAGAATGTGAAAATATTTAAGGGATGAGGCAGAAATTAAAGTACCCATATTGCGCAGGATTGTTGTTTGTAGTTTTTATTTCAACGTCGGGCGCATACCCCAAGGGCACGTAGTAGTCAGTCTATGTAACCAAAGTTGAAATGAAAACTACAGACAACAGGTCAAGCAAGATTGGTACTTTAATACCCTCAAGGGGCACCGAGGTAAATGCATCATTCCTAAGGACAACGAGGGTCACCTTCCTGCGCCCAGCGAATTAAAAAATCAGGAATGGGCAATGGGTCGCAACCATGATCTTCCTCACAAATGAAATCCCACTGAGGTTTAGCCTTCTGATGACATTCGAGGCAATTTCCACCGAATTTATTGATCACCTCGGTCGTGCCGCGAACTTTTATTTTAGATCCTTCTGCTGAAACTATCAGTTCGAAAAACTCCCAGTCATTGGTCTTTTCACTCCAGCCTTTATGATGCTTAATCATTACTTCAGTCGGAATCAACTGCACGATTGAACCTGGCGGATAAAATGCGCCCTCTGGCTGATTTGCAGCAGCAATCGTGTCATCTAAGCGGCCCAATAAATTACCCACAAAGAAACCTCGAACTGGATGCATTTTTTTTAAACAGACAAATGTATCTTCATTTACAGGTATTTCTTTACTGGGGTTGGTTATATTTTCCTGATTGGGATTTATAACCCGTTCATCATTTGATGCAGCCATTATGCAGCCACTTATAACTAACACTAAAAAATAAAATAGTGATTTAACAAACGGACTACCTACCGGGTTAATC
>DAOVUE010000103.1 GCA_030632745.1 Pseudomonadota bacterium
GGGCCTGAAGTCACCAAAGCCTGTCTGGAATGTCATAATGAAGCAGGTCATCAGTTTATGAAGAATAAACACTGGACCTGGGATTATAAACACCCGAAAACAGGACAGCATCTGGGTAAAAGTGTGCTGATTAATAATTTCTGTACCAATGCCCGTGGTAATGAAGGAATGTGTGCCCAGTGTCATGCGGGTTATAACATGAAGGATCCGGATTTTGATTTTACCCAGCAGGAAAATATGGACTGTCTGGTTTGTCATGAATCTACCGGCACTTATTATAAGACACCGACTTCAGAAGGCAATAAAGCCTGCTCCGTTATGCTTAAAGGCAAGCCTGCCATTGAATGGGAAAAAGTGGCACAAAGTGTTGCCATGCCGACCCGTAATAATTGTGGAATATGCCACTTTTATGGTGGTGGCGGTGATAATGTCAAACATGGTGATCTATCCTCCGTCTTGTTTGATCCGCCCAAAGACGTTGATGTTCATATGAGCAGAGACGGCGGTGACTTTACCTGTGTTACCTGCCACGTGGGTGAAGGACATGAGTGGGCCGGCAGTCGTTATGAAATGCTGGTTGATGATAAGGTCGGTACAGGGAAGCCGGGTATGCCGCGTGAGGTAGCTTCCTGTGTAAGTTGCCATAGTGCCTCGCCTCATCCTATTACCTCGGTGACAGGAATTAAACTCAATAGTCATACCGATAAAGTGGCCTGTGAAACCTGCCATATCCCGTCAATTGCCAGAGGCGGCGTGGCTACTGAGGTGGAATGGGACTGGCGCACTATGGGTAAGCTGAAGGACGGGGAAGGTTTTAAGCTCAAAGAATATACCCAGGGTGATGGACATCATCGTGCTACGTATAAGTCAATTAAGGGCAGCTTTACTTATGCTGAAAATCTGCAGCCCATGTATGCCTGGTTTGATGGTACGATGAACTATACCACCATTGAGACTAAGTTTGATCCTGCTAAGGCACCGATTGATATTAATAGTTTCTCCGGCTCTCATGATGATCCGGCTTCACGAATTTATCCCTTTAAATTGATGCATACTGTTCAGCCTTATGACAAGGGTAATAATACACTGCCCTATATGAGTCTATGGGGTAATGATGATAGCGCTTTGTGGGGTAATTATGATTTTGGCAAAGCTATTGAAGCAGGAATGAAAAAGAATGGTATTCCTTATAGCGGTGAATGGGGATTTATTGAAACCAACTCCTACTGGCCGGTTAATCACATGGTTGCACCTAAGGATGATGCCGTAGCATGCGGTGAATGTCATGACAAAGAGGGGAGGCTGAGTCACCTGAAGGGATTTTATATGCCTGGAACCGGTAATAAAATGCTTGATACGATTGGCTTAATTGCTGTTTTAGGTACACTGGGTGGTGTCCTTGGACACGGTGCTATTCGCATGATTGCGACCAGAAGGAGAAAGAATAATGTCTGATACAGCTACTCATACCGCTACTCATACCGCTACTCATACCGCTACTCATACCGCTACTCATACAGTTAGGATTCAGGTGTTTAAACGTTTTGAGCGTTTATGGCACTGGAGTCAGATGATACTTATTTTTACTCTGATCTTTACCGGCTTCAGAGTCCATGGTATTCATGATTTTATCAGCTTTGGTGATGCGGTTGTGGTGCATACCTGGGCTGCTGTTATATTATTGATTATCTGGATGTTTGCCGTTTTCTGGCTATTCACAACCGGGCAGTGGAGGCATTATGTCCCTACCGGTGAAAACTTTATAAAAGTGGCGCGTTTTTATGCTTTTGGTATTTTTCAGGGTGAACACCATCCTTACAAAAAAACCTATCGCCGCAAGCATAATCCTCTGCAGGCATTAACTTATCTCATGGTTAAGATTGTAATCTTTCCTGCAATCTGGATATCGGGTATTGCATACTTATTAGTCAGCTTTGGCCTGGGTGATTTATTATTGGGTTTGGGCGTGGATTGTATGGAATGTATTGCGCTTGTTCATACTATAGCTGCTATTGCCATTGTGGTGTTTGTGATTGCTCATGTCTACCTGCTCACAACAGGTCATTCGTTCTGGGAACATGTCCGACCCATGATTACAGGTAATGATGATGTGGAGCTCACTGACGAAGAACTGGCTTATCTGAAAAAAGATGAACCGGATGTTATTAAAGAGTAATCATCGAATTTGATGGTTTTTCAAGTACCTCATTGCGGATAAATATCTTTTCTATTGCAAGCTGTTGCTATATCATATCAACAGCTTGCAACTCACCTCTTTCTTAAGGAACGTGAACGTTCCTAACTAATCAATCAGGTCCTTATCTTGTTCAATAGGAACAAAAATACCTCATGGTCTTCCCGGAAGATGGATGATCTGAGGCTTCATCTATCCCGACCCGATGCATTACTGCAGCTTGCCTGTTTAGGAATTATCAGCGGTTTCATTACCGGTGGAATTATTGTTCTGTTCAGAGTTTTTGTGGAAGGATCCCAGGCCGCTTTATTACAGGGCTATGCTGAAAACTATGAAATTCTCTCTGTAGAAGAAAGATTCCTATTTCCAATTATCGGCAGTATCCTTATCGCCTTATTGTTTCGTTATTTTTCCAAAGGTATTCGGGTTCTGGGGGTTCCCAGAGTGATAGAAAGTATGGCCCTTCACCATGGCTATTTGAGCCTGAGAAGTTTTTTCCTGCAATTTTTTGGTGCGGCAATAGCCATTATTTCCGGACATTCAGTGGGTAGGGAAGGGCCTATTGTTTTTCTTGGCGCCGCATCCAGCAGCCTGCTGGGTCAAACCCTGGGATTGCCTAATAATAGTATTCGTACTCTGGTGGCTTGCGGGACGGCCGCCGGAATTGCTGCTTCATTTGACACTCCTTTGGCGGGTGTTATTTTTGCTCTTGAAGTGGTGATGATGGAATATACTATGGTGAGTTTTTTACCGGTTATTCTAGCTGCAGGCAGTGCCACATCCGTGTCCATTTTTGTGTTTGGCGATGAGCCTTCTTTACTCATACAAAACTTCCATCAGAGTACACTGGCTGAATTACCCTTAGTCATTATTTTGGGTGTTCTTGCAGGCATCTTTTCTGCTTTATTTATCCATTTAATCCAAACGATTGCTAATAAAACACGTCATTTAAACTTTCCGTTTAAATTAGTGCTGGCAGGGTTTATTGCGGGTTCAATTGCAATGATAGAACCCGGGATGATGGGTATTGGTTATGATTCCCTGGAACAGACTTTAGGCGGTAATGTAGTGTTGAATACATTATTGTTATTATTGTTTTTTAAACTTCTGGCGACTGTTGCCTGTATTGGTCTGGGCATTCCCGGTGGTGTCATTGGTCCGGCATTATTTTTAGGTGCCTGCCTGGGCGGTGTATTTGCCTTACTGGTACGTTTATTCTTTCCGGAGCTGGAGACAAATATAGGATTTTACAGCTTACTGGGAATGGGGGCTGTTATGGGGGCCAGTTTACAGGCTCCATTAGCCGCATTATCTGCCATGATGGAACTCACCCGGACTCCGGGTGTTATTTTTCCCGGCATGATTGCTATTGTTATCGCTAATCTAACAGCCAGTGTTGTATTTGGTAAAAAATCACTCTTTATTCTGATGTTAGAATCGAATGGTATTGATATTTCTACCAATCCGATTACTCAGACCCTGCGTAGAACAGGAGTTGGCAGTTTAATGAATAAGTCAATTATTGAAATGGAATTATTTACTGATGCTGATAAAACGAAGGATATTATCGCTAAAAATTCTGAATGGTTATTAATAAAAAACAATAATGATGATGAATTTGATAACATCATAGCGACAAAAGAGTTAGCCGGCTTATTGGCACAGGGGACAGAAGAAGAAAATAAGGAATTAAAACCGCAACAGCAGACAGAGACTCATGATCATAGCATTGATCTGAGCATGGTGTTGAACAGTTCTTTATCTAACACAATACCCGCAGCTCCCATTCATTTACAGGCAACTCTGAAAGAAGCCCTTGATAAAATGAATGATCTTAACCTGGATGTACTTTATATTAAACGGGTGGTTGCTCCGGGTATTATACGGATTTATGGTATTGTAACCCGGGAACAAATTGAAGCCAGTTATCTTTAGTGGTTTGGTATCAAATACTAATTAATTTTTATTAATTCAATTTCAAAAATTAAAGTAGAATTAGGTGTTATTTTGGCACCGACTGAACGTTCACCATAGGCTAGATCAGAAGGAATAAATAATTGCCACTTATCTCCAACATGCATTAACTGTAAGGCTTCTGTCCAGCCTGAGATAACACCGCTTACAGGGAAAGTAGCTGCCTGATTGCGGGAATAAGAACTGTCAAATTCAGTACCATCAATTAAAGTACCACGATAATGAGTGGTGACCTTGTCCGTTGCTTTTGGTGCTGCGCCATCACCTTTGCTTATGACTTTATATTGTAATCCACTGTCCAGGGTGATGACTCCCTGTTTGGTTTTGTTTTCTGCTAAGAAGGCATCACCCTGTTCTTTGTTTTTATCCGATACTACTTTTGTCTCTTTTTGTTTTTTTGCAATTAACTGATTTTTAAAGTCGTTCAGTGCCTTAGCCATTTCAGCTTTTGTTATAGCTGTTTTGTTGCCGCTCAAACCGTCTTTGAGACCGAGTAAGACATTATCGCTATCCAGATCGATGCCCTGTTGCTTGAAAGACTCGGCAATATCAAAACCTAAGGCATAAGATGCTTTTTGCTCCAGGGTTTCAGGCTGTGCACTAGCAATAGCCGGAACGGAAAAAAGAAAAATCAGGCCAATAGTTTTCAGTCTATGTGTGTATTTCATTGTTGTGTTTTTATCCTATAGTTATTTATTAAATAAGTCGCTGTATTGCTCGTAACCTTGTTCAACTAATTGTTGTTTGGGTACAAATTTTAGTGAAGCAGAGTTAATACAATATCTCAGACCGGTTGGTTCTGGTCCATCGGGAAAGACATGACCAAGGTGAGAGTCGGCATCTTTACTGCGCACCTCTGTGCGTGTGTAAAATAGATGTTTGTCTTGTTTTTCTGTGACCGCATGATCATCAATAGGGCGAATAAAACTGGGCCAGCCGGTTTCTGAATTGTATTTATCTGTAGAACTGAATAAGGGCTCACCAGAAACAATATCGACATAGATTCCTGCTTTTTTATTATCCCAGTACTCATTCTGGAAGGCACGTTCTGTACCTTCCTCCTGTGTTACATTATATTGTATGTCGCTTAATTTGTTTTTTAATTCTTCATCACTGGGTTTCATATAGGTGCCTGCTAATGAGTTAGATTGATTGCTTTTATTATAGCCGGACTGTTCTTTTTCGGGACGTTTGTGTAAATCTTCACCCCAGACTTTCTCAAGATACTGATCCCGTCCTGAACGGTAACGATAATATTTATAGCGTAAGGGATTTTTTTTATAATAGTCCTGATGATACTCTTCCGCTTTATAGAAAACATCAAAAGGGGCTACTTCTGTGGCAATAGGACTGGAATAACGGCCTGATTCGTCTAATTTTTTTATGGCCTGCTGTGCCGCAATTTTTTCTTCATCACTGCTATAGTAAATCACTGAACGATAGTGTTTACCCCGATCAGCAAAAGAACCGTCTGCGTCAGTTGGATCGATAAGATGCCAGAGTTCATTAATGAGCTCATTATAGCTTATTGCTTTTGCATCATAGATGACTTCAACAGCTTCTACATGACCCGTCACACCGGATGAGACCTGTTCATAAGTGGGATTTTTTACATGGCCTCCAGTATAGCCGGAGATGACTTCATGAATACCCGCTACTTTTTCATAGTTTGACTCAACACACCAGAAGCAGCCTCCGGCAAAATAGGCTTTTTTAAATACTTCAGTGTCGCTGTTGTTAGAACTCCTGTCAGCATTATTAGCGGATACACTCAAAGCTACTGCTAAAGTAAAGAGTGTAATGGCAATAGGTATGACGAATAGTATTTTAGGTATTTTTAATAATTTCATAGTTTTTTGTCAGGATTATATTCAAAAATTAAAACTTAGACTTTCTTCTATTTGGAAAGTTCATAAAAAGACTTTTCTGCATGTTTTGTAATGCTTATGTTTATTTTATTTGTATGGGGGTGATAGGTGTGTAAATCAATGTTATTGATCTGACGAACGATTATTTTAAAATCCAGATTTTTATACTGTTCGGATATAGATA
>DAOVUE010000346.1 GCA_030632745.1 Pseudomonadota bacterium
AACTGCTATCAGAGCATAGAAAAAAATAACTGGATCCAGTAAATAATCCCACAGATTGCGGCTTTCCAGCAGCTGTAACTGATACGCCAGAATGGAGAGTGTCACACATAATAACATTAGAGTCTGTTTTTTGTAGCAAGAAAAAAATACCAGCAGGGCTAATAGTAAGATAAAGATGAGCGGAGTAATAGTGCCGTGACTATTGTTCAAATATCCCCAGCTATAGGGATCAATAGGACCAAAACCTAAGGCCATGGGGTAGAAGAATAAACCTGTGATGGCAATTAAATTGAGTATCGGGCGAGTTTGAGAAGAATCGGACCCCATGGTAAAAATATAATATCCCATTAAAACCAGTGAACTAATACTTAAATCATTAAGTAAACCGCGGAGATACAGATTAATCGAATAACCGGAAACAGGAATAAAGGATATAACATAGACCAGCAATAGAATAAAAAGGGCTGTTTGCTTTTTTACCTTGAGAAACAGTAAAATCCGCAACACTATGACTGACAGCAAAAGGGAAATACCACTCAGACCCGCTAAAGTTGACCAATTCATGGCGTTAATTCCTGCTCGGTTGTCAATTTATTAAGCCAGGTTAAATTAAACACGATATGTTTTATATGACTCTTATGCCAGGTGTACAGCAGATGAAGATTTCCATTTTTAGTTTGTAATAGCCAGGGATAAGAAAATTGTTTGGCATTATCAGGTACCTGCAGACGGTTTTCTTCGATAGTTTTTCTAACTTGCCATGTTTTTCCATTATCATCCGAGCTGGCGAGAGTCATATCTTCACGTTCCTGTTCGTCATTATTAAATGCTAAAAGAAGCTGCTTGCTATTGAATAATTTCACACCAAATATACCTGCATTTGGGTTAGGTAATTGACTCTTTGCCACAGGACTCCAGTTTAAACCAGAATCATGAGTTGTCTGTATCAGAATGCGATGGGGTGCATCACCCTGATAACGCATCATACTAATAGCCTGTGTTGCACTGGTAGGAATAATAACAGGTTGTAATGAAGTTTTTCCCCATGACAAACGTGTTTTATCTATCACATTGCCAGAGGAGTCCAGTTTGAGTAATTCACCGAATTTACCCAGAAATTCATGGTAAACCGGCACACCTGTTGTGCCGTCACTATAATGAACAGGTGAACCCTTTAATAAGGTGCTTAGGTTGAGAAAAGGAGAAATAATCAGGCGTTTTGGCGGTGACCAGCTTTGTCCTTCATCGTGAGAAATGGTCAGATTAACGGCACTGCCAGCCCATCCGCCGACGGATACACTGACATAAAATAACCAGATACTATTATCAGCAGCCCGGGTAACCACAGGATTACCTAACTTGCGAATATAACGTGATATACTATCCCGGGTTAATTCTCTTGATATAATGGATGTTTCCTGCCCCCATTGCTTTGTCGTACTATCCCAGATGTTTTTATAAATAGTGACATCTTTATGACCTTCCCGGGTACCTCCATACCAGAATGCCATAATATCATTATTCTCCAGCTCTATTGCCGCAGCACTATGCACTTCATTGCTGGATTCATGGGAGGCAAAGTCGCTGATGAATAATTCATTGGCATAAAGGGTTTGCTGAGCTCTTGTCTGCTGAGCTCCTGTTTCCTGAGCTATGGGAGTGGACTGTGGAACAATAAATTGTCCGGGTGCGGGCTGATTGAACAGCTTGCCGGCTAAGCTTATAAGTAATATCAGACTAATAATGAGAAGTATTTTATTGATCATTTTCTGCTTAATGCACAATTATTCTTTTTCATCAAAGCGCTGGTTTATCAAAGCTTCAAGAGCAGAACAGGCTTCTTTTTCATCATCACCATCAACTATCAATGTGATTTCAACACCCTGAGCCGCAGCCAGCATCATAAGACCCATAATACTCTTTCCATTGGCAGTCTTACATTGAGTTTTAACTTCAATAGCGGAACTATAAGCAGCGGCCAATCTGACCAACTTTGCTGCAGCACGGGCATGCAGACCTAATTTGTTAATAATTGTCAGCTTTCTTTCAATCATAAATTCGACTCATCAACTTGCAGTTAGTCATTATTTAATATTAGTCACAAAAAATGGATTGGTTAATGATAAAGATACTATCATTAGTACTGGCTTTTTCTGCTAATTCAGCCAGATTGAGATGGGCATAATTCAAAATTCTGACCAGCATGGGCAGATTGACCCCGGTCATTATGATCTTTTCTATTTCGGACTTATCCTGAAGTAATTTAACCGCTATATTACTGGGTGTTGAACCATACATATCTGTGATCACCAGAACCCCATCACCTTCATCCAAATCCCTGCAATGCTGACTAGCCCGGTTAAAACCCTGCTCAATATCCATTTGCTGAGTAATCACCAAATTTTTACAACGCACAGGTGATGCTCCCAGCATGTTTTCTGCTGTAGACAACAGGCTCTTACCAATATTATCGTGAGTGATGAGTAATAAAGCTACACCCATACCGAAGGCCTCTTTTAAAAGAAAGATAAGCAAAAAGAAACCCGAATTATAAGCCTAAAAGAATAACAAGAAAAGGGGCGGTAAAAAATGGTGCTCGAAAAATGGTGCCTGTGTTACGTGTTGGGGAGGTGGGGTTAGTGTTCCGGGGACGCTTCAGGGCCATCCATGGCTCGCTCATCCTCGGCATCCATGCCTCGAAAAGCCCCGGAACACTAACCCCACCTCCCCAACACTCGTCGCATCATTTTTCTCACTGTGGCGTGAAGAACAAAAGCAAAAGCAAAAGCAAAAGCAAGATCAAGAACAGGAGAAAAGGGCTATGTGCTTAAGTTAATAACATTGAAGCCACATTTGTCTATGAGCTTTAAGTTCCTCCCCCTGATTTTTTAGGAGGAGGCTAGGAGGGAGTGATCTTGATTTTGTTCTTGCTTTTGATCTTCCCGCTCCCCAGTGAGGGACATGATTCGAGTAGTGCTGTGGGTGGGGGAGTAGACTGTTAAGGGGTTTTGAAAAACAGGG
>DAOVUE010000184.1 GCA_030632745.1 Pseudomonadota bacterium
AAAAAGTGGTTATTCTAATTGATGAATACGATAAACCCATTCTAGATAATATTAGCAATAAAGAACGGGCTCTGGTGGCCAGAGAAATATTAAAAACTTTTTATAGTGTGATTAAAGATAATGATAGATATATTAAATTTGTCTTTATAACCGGAGTCTCTAAATTCTCAAAAATGAACTTATTCAGTGGCTTAAATAATCTGACTGATATTACGACCCATTCTGATTATGCTGCTATTTGCGGTTATACTCATAGAGATATAAAAAGCACCTTTAAAGAACATCTTGCGGGTGTGAATCTCGATAAATTAAAGCAGTGGTATAATGGTTATGATTATTTAGGCGGGGAAGAAAACCGGGTTTATAATCCTTATGATATTTTACTATTTATTCACAACCACTTTGAATATGAAAATTACTGGTGGACAACAGGTAATCCCGGCTTTTTAGTCAAAAAACTTCAGGAGCAGAACTATTATATTCCCAACCTGGAAAATATTATTGTTTCAAAAGAAATACTGGATACTTTTGATATAGAACGTATAGATTTAATCGCCTTACTCTGGCAAACCGGCTATTTAACCTTTGCCCGAAAAGTTCAAAACTTTGATGAAACTTATCGTTATCAATTGAGGGTGCCCAACCGTGAAATTCAATCCTCATTGAATCAACTATTTATTAATTATCTCACCAATCAACCGGTGGAAGCATTAGCCAATCAAACTCGAATTTATAATGATATCTCAGCAGATATCGGGCAGTTAAAATCCACATTAATCTCTTTGTTTGCATCAATTCCCTACAATAATTATGCTAATAAGATTATAGAACATTATGAGGGTTATTATGCCTCCATCGTATTCACCTATTTAATGTCTCTGGGGTTTCCCTGCATTGGAGAAGATGTGACCAATAAAGGAAGAATAGATTTAACGGTCAAACTGCCCAATCGTATTGTGATTATAGAATTTAAAGTGGACAGTAAAGAGACTGCCTTAGAGCAAATCAAACAAAAGAAATACTATGAAAAATATTTAGCTGAGGCAAAAAGCAGACAACAGGATATTTATATTGTCGGTATTTGCTTTGACAGTGAAGAGAAAAATATTACTGAATTTGACTGGGAACAGGTTAATGAAGCATGAAATTCAAGGGTTCCATGCTCCGCTTATAATATTTTCTGTTATACATTATGAGTGATAGGCAGTATCTAAAAAATTGTTCATAGAGCTTTGTATAGAGTCTATTCTCTTTTCACTATGTCAGTTCAGATTAATTGAATTTTTCGGCTGAAATATGATCGACTGAGATAATTTTCAGAGTTGAAAGCAATCCAAAATGATCAGATGGAAATATTTCTCCCCGTACTGAAAAAAAACTTTTGTTGCCAATGATTTCTATTGATTTTGCTTTGATAGCATCACCCTTAATAAAAATTCGATCTAAACGTCGGCTATTTTCTCCGGCAAAAGAATTTGTTTCAGCATAGGGATTTAGTTTTTTATTCCAGGTATAACCAGGTTCATTAGTTCTTAATTTTTTCCAGACATCAATATAACCAGCTGGAATTTTATTGTTTTCAGGATCGGTATCTCCGAAATTAAAGTCACCCAATAAAATTAAATGTTTACAGCTGGAATGATATTGTTCAATTAAGGACATTTGTTCAATACGTATTTCTGTATCCTCCAGCATGCTTTCTAAATGCACTGTAGCCAGGCAAAGTTTTGTTTTATTGACTTGTACTTTTGTTGTCAGCAGGCCTCTATTCATGGCTGATGGCAATTCCTGAAAAGTTATATCCTCGTCATTTATTGATAACTTAGTCATCAATAAAAGGCTACCAGAAAGAGTTCCTAATAAATAGTCCTGCCAGCTTCTTTTATAAATCAAATGATATTCATTTAAACGTGTATCATCTTCAATATAATCCAACAGCCAGCTTTCAGCTTCTTGAATGGCCACAATTTCAGGTCTTTGTTGTACAATAATATCTAAAATTACAGGGATGCGTTGTGCTGCAGTTGCTTTGTCAAACCAGACATTATAGGTCATGACTTTAAGTTCAGATTCTGCTGCATAGGAGATAGATAAAAATGCCAGACTGATGGATATTACTAATAAAACTAATTGACTCACTTTCATTCTTCTGCCTTTTTGCCCGAAATCTGAATCAGCTATTTTAACTTTAAACTCTTTAGTGATCCCTGTAATGAGTTATGGCATCCGTATCAGTACTGATGATATAAAGTTTAGTTTGCTATGATTTCTTCAAACAATAGCCATATATGTCTTATATACTGCATACAGAGCAAGAAGAATAAAAATAACGCCACTAATACGGTGAAGTAAGGTGATTGGTATTCGTTGCAGTATAGTACGGCCTGCTAAAACACCCAGAGCAGAGGTTGTAATTAAAGCCAAAGTTGACCCTAGCCATACAGCAGCAGGCATACTGGTACTACTTAAAGCTACAACTGCTAATTGGGTTTTATCACCAAATTCAGCAACAGATATGAGTAAAAAAGTGGTAATTAATATACTATGATGACGACTCACCGCTACATTCTCATCATCAGTTTCTTCTTCTATTCGTAAAGCATGAATACCAAATATTAAAAATAGAATAGCTACGATAGTAGATATAAATACTTCAGGTATCCAGTTGGCAATAGCAACCCCAAAAGTCACTGCCAGTGTGTTGAGTAAAATAAAGGCAAATATTGCCCCTAATAGTACAGGAGAAGCACGATATCTTGCTGCAAGCACCATGCAAACCAGCTGGCTTTTGTCACCTATTTCTGCAGCAAAAATAAGTAAATAACTAGAGCCTGAAACTACCAAAACATTAGACCAGTTTATGGTGAGTAATATATTAGTTAAAGATTCCATATATAATATTCTCCATTAAAAATAGATTATTCATATATTACCATATTATAGGGTAAGAGCTTTACGTGGTCGCTCTTATTGTGAATGTGTTTATGGTGAAGGTGATACCGAAGAAATAGAAACTATTGCCAGAGTAACCCCGATTGAACCTAGAAAACGCAGTTGACATCGTAACGAAACGGTCAAAAGTGCTGTAGATAAAGGGTTTTACTGGGTATTTTGGCTTTATTCGTAGTCACTCTACGGGTGAAGCCAAAATATTTAGAAAATACTTTAGGTGCAGTGCTTTTGGTCGTTGTAGTAGATGGCAACTGCGTTTTTTAGGTTGAAGCAGATGATAATAATTTGTTATTGGAAGTTGGATACTTCTCAACGGACATAAGTTATTATAGCAACACAGTCGCCAGCTTTAATTGATCAATTTGGTATTGATGATATTGTAATAGTCAATAGAAAAGATGAGGCTTCCAGCTTTAATCGCTTGCAGGAAGAAGATTTTTCAGAATGGTTGAATGATTATTCTGTTGGTGAACTCTGAACCGAAACTATAGGTAATATCAAGCTAAATGATTCCCCTGAAACATTGGCCTGGCTGATGAAGCGCAGGTGTTTTTTCCTCTACCTGGTACCTGGTGAAAATGCTATTTTCTCTTGCGGCAGATCTTCTGCTGATCATCCATCTGGTGTTTATTGGCTTTGTGGTGCTGGGTGGCTTTATGCTGTTAAAGTGGCGCTGGTTGATTTTTGTGCATCTTCCGGCAGTACTCTGGGGAGTGGCATTGGAGTTTCAGGGATGGATATGTCCTCTGACACCTTTGGAGCAGACTCTACGGCGGATGGGAGAACAGCAGAGCTACTCGGGTGGTTTTATCCAACACTATATATTACCCGTTATCTATCCCCCTGCACTGGATGATGATTTTCAGTTCATACTGGGCGTGCTGGTTATTCTCATCAATGTCATCATTTATCTGTGGGTGATCCTGAGGATTGACAGAAAAATAAAACAGGCCGGTAAATAGCGACTCAAAATGTTAATAGTAGCCTGGTTTTGCTAATATTTTGGTTAAAGTAGAAAATTAATGATGCGTTCACTTGAAGAATTATTAAGATTAAAAAAAACGATACATGTCATTGGTTTTGATGATGCCCCTTTTAAAAAAGAAAAGGGCAGCCCGGTTAAGATTGCAGGTGTTGTTTGTTCTGATACACGATTTGAAGGCATGCTTTGGGGTGAAGTAAAAAAGGATGGTACTGATGCAACGGAGGTTTTAGTTAAACTGCTGCAAGGCAGTAAGTTTTATGAACAGATCAATATTGTTCTTATTGATGGAATTGCTGTTGGAGGGTTTAATATCATTGATTTACCCCGACTATCAGATAATTTAAATCGGCCATGCCTCGCCGTTATGCGTAAATATCCAGATTTACAGGCAGTTAATAAAGCGTTAATGAATTTTTCTGATTTTCAACAACGCAAGCAGCTGTTAGACAATGCAGGAAAAATTTATAATCATCACACTTTTTATTATCAGGTGAGCGGCTGCGCTCCTTATACTGCAGCACAAGTACTGGAACGCATTACTGAAGGGCATGTTCCTGAAGCTTTGCGTCTTGCGCATTTGATCGGTGCAGCCATTATGACGGGTGAAAGCAGTAACCGGGCTTAACAAGCAAATAATATTAACTTTTCTTTGTGAAAACAACTCACACTAATAATTAGAAAAATAATAGAACTGTCATTTTTTAATGAACTTTTACTGAACTTTTTCATAGACTGTTAGTCAATATAAATAGTATAACATCCACAGCACATCATCAGATTGTGGAATATAACAGGATACCA
>DAOVUE010000140.1 GCA_030632745.1 Pseudomonadota bacterium
TAATTTTTACTGCATTCTTTAGAGCATAGATGATATTATCATAAGCTACAAGCTACCCAATTAACAGGAAGGTATACCATAATGGCCACTTATGCCATAGGAGATATTCAGGGATGTTTTGATGCTCTGGAATTTTTACTGGACAAAATTTCATTTGATCCTGAAAAGGATACCCTCTGGTTTGCAGGGGATCTGGTCAACCGGGGTGATAAATCATTAGCAACACTACGTTATATAAAAAGTCTTGGCGACAGTGCAATTAGTGTTTTAGGTAATCATGATCTCACTTTACTGGCTTTGTCAGAGGGTAATACAAAGATCAATAATCACACCATGGATGATATTCTTGCAGCACCTGACAGAGAGGAACTGCTTAACTGGCTGCGTCATCAAGCCCTGTTTCATTATGATAAGAAATTAGGCTATGCCATGCTCCATGCCGGCCTGCCGCCGCAATGGGATTTGAAAACAACACAGAGCTGTGCTCTTGAAGTAGAAGGTATTTTACAGGGTGAACATTTTGCGGATTTTATGGCCCATATGTTTGGCAATAAACCGGACAAGTGGCATAAAGATCTTGAAGGTTGGGACAGATTGCGTTTTATAACCAATTGCTTCACCCGCATACGTTATTGTAAACCCGGGGGTAAACTTAATTTTACAGACAAAGGCCCCATAGGTTCTCAGCAGGAAAACTACATTCCATGGTATGAGGTTCCAAATCGAAAAAGTAATGATTTAAAAATTATTTTCGGCCATTGGTCTACCCTTTTCGGTCACACCAGCCAGCCTGATGTTTACGCTTTGGATACCGGCTGCCTATGGGGTGGAAGTCTGACCGCTATGAGACTGGATACAGCTGAGCCGGAATTTTGTATCATTGAATGTGAAACACCCGGTCATTTCAAACTATAATGAAAATTTGGTAATCTCTGCAGCAAACTGTTATTATGGCCGTATTAATCATCAAAAATGGTACACAGCAATGAGTAATAGCATGAGAGAACTGGTTATGGATGCTGATAAGCAGCATCAGGAAAAGCAAAAGTCACTAACTATAGCCAAAATATTAATTACTATTGCTATTTACCTTATTACTGCGGGTACTTTAATGGATTACGTCAGCATTCCGGCTATGCTGAAAGTCATCGGCTTTATGCTCACAGGACACGCTTTTTTCTTTTTATGGAAAAGCAGTCAATAAATCAATCAAAGGGTCAGTGTAATTGATTTGTTTTATATTTTTTAGATTTCCTATCCCCACCTCGCATCTGAGGTGACGCACGACGCCCAGTTTGAATCTCAATCTGCTGTTTAAACCTATCACATCCCAACACCCAGGCTTTATTTGTTGCATCGCGTATTTCTTTTATCGTATAAACAGGAATCTGTTGTGCAAACAAGCTCTTATACATTTCTTGTCTTTCTTTATCAGTCTGTCCCAATGTTAGATAACAAATATGCGGCGTTAGTAAATCAATTGACCTGCCCTCCGCATTGTTTTGATAGCTTGACCAGGGATACTCAACCGGGTACTTTACCATCTGCGCTCTGACTGGGTTCAACTCAATATATCGGCTGACCACTAAAAAATAATTGTCACTATCAATCAACGTTGATTTATATCTTCCTTCCCATAGTGTGCCACTTCTACCATAGGTTTGATTTACATAGCGAACATAATATCGCCCCAGGGATTGAATCATACGACTCACGCCATTAACCTCCCTTTGGGTTGCCAGTAAATGAACATGATTAGTCATTAAGATATAGCTATGCACTGCTACATTGTACTTTTGACTATATTCTTTCAACTTGGATAAATAAACTATGTAATCTTGTTCAGTAAAAAAACTAACTTGTCGATTATTTCCTCGTTGAATAATATGCTGAGGAATTCCTGGAAGGTTTAAACGTGATAATCGAGCCATAATATTGCCTTGTCAAGGTTCTTAAAGTCAGTTTACTCTAGCAAAACAATAAAATCAATTACTCTGACCCCTTTGATTCCTTATTCCAACTGATGGTTACATTACGTTTACCCCATTCTTTGGAAGCCTTTACATCAGTCCCCATATAGATATCAATTTTTTTAGACCAGCGTTTATTCATTTTATCCATCACCAGATATTCACCATCCAGACCTTTAATCTTAACTTTCGTATTATGAGTTAAACCCATTTTGATCAAGTCTCTTGAAACTGCAATAGCTTTCATTCCTGGTTTTAATGTATCACCCCAGGCTGTTAACGCTGGATTTTTTCCTGTAGTTTGTGTTGCGACTGAATTATATGCACTTGAACTGACTTCCATGGTCATTTTCTCGGCAAATACAGGTGATAATTGAAATAAGATAAAAAAAGTAACAAGATATTTCATTAATTTAAGTTCCTTTATTTTTTATGTGGATAAATTACAACGCCTTATAATTTACAACTCAATATACAACACAGCTTAGAAAAATACCATACTTTCATGGACAAGCATTAACTTCCAACACCTATATAGCAATTCATCAGTATTTATGGTACTTCACATTATTGAGTACTTAAAGTCTTCTTTACAACCGAAACGGACAAAAGATCAAGAGACAAAAGAAGGGGGATCATTCGGATAAGCGCCTAAAGTCAGTTTATTCTGACAAAACAATAAAATCAATTACTCTGACCCTTTTATCCATCTGACGGTAAACGATTATATATTCTAAATGAATAATACTGCAGGTTTTTCTCATCTGGTTCATTATCCTGGCGAAAACTTTGCTGCCATTGACTCCAGTTTAGTTCCGGGAACCAGGCATCACCTTCAAAATTTCCTTTAACCAGAGTTAAATATAAACAGTCTACTTTATCTAACACCTGTTCATATAACATCGCTCCGCCAATAAACATCAACTCTGATAGACCATCCTGCCTGGCTCTGTTTATTGCTTCATCAACTGAAGTGACAATAATCGCATTATCGACCCGATCACCTTTTTTGTTAAGCGGTTGATAATGTACATCACGACTAACGATAATATTCACTCTCCCCGGCAAGGGACGAAAGGGTAGTGATTCCCATGTTTTTCTACCCATCACTATAGGCTTATTTAATGTATTTTTTTTAAACCATCCCAGATCGGCAGGAAGACGCCAGGGCAGTTGATTATTGATACCGATAACACGGTTTTCAGACATGGCTGCAATAAGTGATATTTTCAAAATTAATTCTCTTTAAGTATTATGCAGGCCGTTCAATGCCCAGTTTCTTCATTCTGGATCTTAAAGTGCTGGCAGGTATATCAAGAATTTCAGCCACCCCTTTTTTACCGCCTACCCGCCAGTTATGATCATCCAGGACCCTGGTAATATATTTTTTTTCATTTTCAGCCAGAGTCTTATAATGCCCCTTTGATCGAGGAGCAGAAGCTTTCATAGTATCATTTTCCACTTCAGAAACATCATTGCTTTCTACACCGGTATTATCAGTTTGCTGCATATCGATAGGAATCAAAGCATCATCTACTTCAATAATCTCTGAGCGTGATAAAATTGCTGAGCGTTCAAGCACATTTTGAAGTTCACGAATATTACCGGGCCAATGATAATCCATTAATAATTCCATACTTTCGGGTGACACTCCTATGAGTGGTTTACCTAGTTTTTTAGCTAAATTTTTTATAAATTTAGCCAATAGCAGTGGAATATCAGATTTCCTTTCTCTTAAGGCAGGAACGGTTACAGGAAAAACATTAAGCCGGTAATATAAATCCATACGAAAACGATCCTGCTCTACCATTTTCTTCAAATCCTGATTGGTTGCTGCAATGATCCGCACATCCACCGGTATCACTTCACCACTGCCAACCCGTTGTATTTCATGCTCCTGTAATACTCTTAATAATTTAACCTGAATATCCATGGAGAGCTCGGCTACTTCATCAAGAAAGATTGTTCCTTTGTCTGCCAGTTCAAAATGACCTGTTCTATCACTAATCGCACTGGTAAAAGCGCCTTTAACATGACCAAAGAGTTCACTTTCAACCAGAGACTCAGCAATCGCACCACAATTCACTTTGATGAGCGGGCGATCTTTGCGCTTGCTTAATTGGTGAACAGCACGTGCTATAGATTCTTTACCGGTACCTGATTCTCCATAAATTAATACGCTGGTATCCGTTTGCGCCACCTGCATAACTTCATGCATAGTTTTTTTCAGAGCACTGCTTTGACCTATTATTTCACCAAAATTTTGCTCACTGCGGATTTCCTCCTGTAAATAAGAGCTTTCAGCACGTAGAGAAGTGTTTTCCTGATGTAATTTTTCTTTCAGTTTTTCAACTGTTGTTAAGGCCTGCTGCAGTGATTTTTCACGTTTTTTGCGTTCCAGGATATTTTTAAAAACCACGCAGACACTACTGACATCTATCTCCCCTTCAATTGCAGTGACGCTATATTCAACAGGAAAACTTTCCCCGTTTTTATTCCAGAAAATATCATTATCACCATGACGAGGCATTTGATCCTGTAATGTATTGTAAATTTTATTTTGCTCAACAGGATTTCGTTGTCCCTCTTTATTGGTATGCATTAATATATTATGAAAGTCCTTACCAATAATTTCTTCTTCCAGCCAGCCTGTAATGTTGGTCCCGGCATGATTAATAAAGGTAATTAAACCCTGCTTATTAAGTCCTAATAAACCTTCACCCATAGACTCAAGAATAAGTACATTATCTTCTTCTAATTGTTTATTTTTCTTTTCAAGTCGTTTCTCAAGCTGTTTAATTTTAATATGAGTCGCCACTCTGGCAAGCACTTCATCTGCCTGAAATGGTTTGGAAATATAGTCCACAGCTCCGGCAGACAAGCCCTTTACCTTGTCTTTTACATCATCCAGTGCCGAGAGAAATATTATGGAAATATCAGCTAACTCTTTTTTCGACTTAATTGTCTGACAAACCTCATAGCCATCCATACCTGGCATCATAATATCAAGTAAAATTAATGCCGGGTGTACTTTCTCAGCAATATTAAGTGCGTCGATACCATTTTTAGCTATTAATAATTTATAACCATAGCCTTCCAGGGTTTGGTATAAAACCTGCAGATTATCAGGATTATCATCAACCAGTAATAAAGTTTCCTGATTCATATCAGTCATCTTATTTTTTATTCCAATATTCAGTTTTTAGCTTCTTTCAGCTTAGAAATTAAAGCCTCAGTTACAGTCCTTATACCATTAAAATCAAACTGTTTAATCCGATGAGATAATTTAGCACTATCTTCTCCAGTTAAACAATAACTTTCCCATATAATTTTTTTATGTAATGTTTTGATCTGGCTTATATCACCCACTTCACTCGCCAGTTTTATTTTCTCCAGTATAGTGAGTAATTGTGTACAATCCATCTGTGCTTGTTGTTCATCAACCTGCTGCAGAAATTTTTTATCTTTTTTCTGCAGACTCTTTTTACCACCCTTTTTATCACCATTGGATACAAACTCAATGTTCATATGCTGTTTAA
>DAOVUE010000375.1 GCA_030632745.1 Pseudomonadota bacterium
TATTCTCATCCCAGGGATAAAATATTAATATTAAAATTAGAGCTTATCTATGATCCCTTGCTTATAGAGTTTAATACACTGGCAAAACAGCGTTGGCTAAATGTAAAAGAAGCTAAGATAGGCAGTATTTCAGATCAAATATTTGATCTGAAATTTAACACACTGCATAGTTTAATTGATGAATTAAATTCAGTGATTCTCACTCGTTTAAAGAAAGAGTTTAAACAGCGTAAGCAATTTTTTAAATTAATCCTGAGTTTATTTGTTTTGGTTAATATACTGGCGTTCAGTGTACTTTTTCTCACCATACGGAAAATGAACAAAGCCGAAAATGCCCTGGAAGATGAAAAAGAAAAAGCAGTGATAACTCTACGTTCCATTGGTGATGCGGTTATCAGCACAGATCAAAATGGACTGATCACTTTTATCAATCCAGTCGCAGAACAAATAACACGATACACTTTATCTGAAGCCGTTGGTCAGCCCGTTGATAATATATTTAATATAATTAATGAAGAAACTCAGCAACCTGCTTCGACTCCGGTTAAAAAAGTTTTAAAGGAAGGGAAAATTATTGGCCTGGCCAATCATACCGCACTGATTGATAAATTGGGCAAGACTCATAGTATTGAAGACTCTGCCGCCCCTATTCTAAATTCATCAGGCGAAATTATTGGTGTAGTATTGGTATTTCATGATGTTTCGGAGAAAAAAATAAAACAGCAGCAGTTAAAAGAAAAAAGTCTGTTTATCCAGGCGGTTATTGACGGCATTACAGATGCTGTAATGGTCATTAATAGTGATTATAATGTCCCCCTAATGAATTTATCTGCTAAAAGTTTAATGAATAATAACTTTATAAAAGATCCCGCTGCGCCAAAATGTTATGAGATTTCACACCACCGCAATACACCCTGTGCAGGAACACATATTCCTTGTCCTTTAAACCGGGTATTAAAAAATAAACAATCAGAATCAGTAATACACCAGCACATTATTGCTGATGATAAAATCAGACAGGTCGAGTTAACAGCCAGTCCCTTAAAAGATGAGAATGGAAATATTTATGCCATCATCGAATCAGCTCATGATATCAGCACATTATTGCAAACACAGAAAGAATTACGTGAACAATCCTTAGCACTTGATCATTTAGCACACCATGATGAACTGACCAAACTTCCTAACCGCTTACTTTTATCAGATAGACTCAATCAAACCATTAAATATGCCCATCGTAACAAGAAAACAGTGGCTATTTTATTTATTGATCTGGATAATTTTAAGAAAATTAATGATTCTTTAGGTCATGCAGTGGGGGATGTCATACTAACTGAAACAGCAAAGAGACTTAAACTTTGTGTTCGTGAAGCGGATACAGTTGCCCGTTTAGGTGGTGATGAATTCACCATTATTATTAATGACATTAAAGACAATGACAGCAGTGATATTGTTCATGAAATTGCAACAAATATTCTTCATAAGTTACAGGAAAAATTCCAGGTTGACGGACACAAACTCTATATAACAACAAGTATTGGTATCAGTCTCTATCCCATTGATGCAAATTCTGCAGAAGATTTGTTGAGAAATGCAGATTCAGCAATGTATAAAGCAAAAGATGCAGGACGAAATACCTATCGTTATTATACAGAAGACATGACTCAAAATGCTTTTGAACATATTTTAATGGAAAGTAACTTACGTCACGCTCTGGAAAATAATGAGCTGGTAGTATACTACCAGCCCCAGGTCAATGCTAAGGAGCAGATAATTGTTGGTATGGAAGCATTAGTACGTTGGCAGCACCCTGAGCTGGGAATGATATCACCCGCTCAATTTATTCCTCTGGCAGAAAAAACAGGTTTGATTATTCAACTGGGCGAGCAGGTATTTGATCTGGCAACAAAACAGATGGCTCTCTGGATGACAGATCATCAACTCAACGGACGCATGGCTATTAACCTGTCGGTTAAACAATTACGACAGAAAAATATTTTTCAAGTCCTGGCCAATAAACTGCGTATGAATCATTGTCAGCCCGAATGGATTGAACTTGAAATTACAGAAAACTATGTAATGGATGATCCGGAACAGGCTATTGTAACCTTACAAAAATTACAGGATATGGGCATTGAAATTGCCATCGATGATTTTGGTACCGGTTACTCTTCTCTATCCTATTTAAAACGCTTACCCATTAATAAACTTAAAATTGATCAGTCATTTGTTCAGGATATTTCAGAAGATGAAGACGATAGAGTCATTATTACCTCTATCATCGCATTAGCTAAAAATATGAACCTTCATGTGATCGCTGAAGGCGTGGAAGCAATAGAGCAGAAAGACTTCTTATTAGCTCAGGGCTGCGAACTGATTCAAGGCTACTATTACAGCCGCCCTGTTCCTAAACAGGAAATGACAAAGTTGTTACATTCTAGCGGCTGGAAGAGCCTATAAATACAGTCCAATATGATATTTAACAGGATTCAAACGAAACCTTAGGGACTAAAAAATGCAGCTGACATCGTAACGAAACGGTCAAAAGTGCTGTAGATAAGGGTATTTTGGCTTTATTCGTACCCCAAGGGCATGTAATACCCCGAGGAGTCCATATATGGGTGAAGCCAAAATATTTAGAAAATCCGGCACAGATCAAACCTGCTTTACACTTTTAAAGAGTATCGGA
>DAOVUE010000249.1 GCA_030632745.1 Pseudomonadota bacterium
AGCTAAAAAGGTGAAATATGTCTATCAGAAATCTGCATGACCATATATAAACCCCGAAAATCCTGAACGGATAACAATCTATTGGGATGTAGGATTAGTGACCATCCTGGATGAAACAGGAGAAATTGAGCTTTTCCTCTTTACTTTGAAAGATGTCACCGAACACAAACGGGATGAAGAGCTCATTAAGCATCAGGCTACCTTTGATGCCCTGACTAACCTGCCTAACCGTTTTCTCGCTCTTGACCGATTGTCTCAACTGATAAACGAGGCGCATCGTGATACAAAACGAGTAGCAATATTGTTCCTGGATCTCGATGACTTTAAGAAGATCAATGATACGCTGGGTCATGATATAGGTGACAAGCTTTTGATAGAGGTGGCTGTGCGCCTGCGTAGTGACTTGCGCAATGGCGATACAGTGGGGCGTTTGGGAGGTGATGAGTTTATTATACTGCTGGGTGGACTAGACGATGCAGCTGATGCCAGCCCCATTGCAGAAAACCTGCTCAATCACTTCAAAGATGCCTTTATAATAGAGAACCGTGAGCTTATTCTGACTTCAAGTGTTGGCATTGCCGTTTATCCGGATGATGGCGACAATTCATCACAGCTTCTACGTAATGCTGACTCTGCCATGTATCACTCCAAGAAGCTGGGGCGCAATACTTACTCTTATTTTACTGAAGCAATGAATCAGGAGGTTTCCCGCAGACTGACTTTGGAAGAACAAATGCATGGAGCATTAGAGCGTGGAGAGTTTCGACTCTGCTATCAACCTCAGGTGAATGTAACTAACAGGCGTATTAGTGGGGTTGAGGCGCTGCTGCGTTGGAATAATCCCGTACTGGGTGATGTCTCTCCTGATGAGTTTATTTCTATTGCCGAACAAACGGGTCAGATTGTGCCTATTGGTCAGTTTGTTTTGACTGAAGCACTCACCATGGCTGTTAGATGGCAAGCTATGCTGGAGCGATCATTTACAATGGCGGTTAATCTGTCACCAAGACAGTTTCGTGACCCCAATCTGGTGGCATTTATTGAACAAGCCATAGAAAAGTCTGGAATATCAAGTGAGAATCTGGAGTTGGAGATCACTGAAGGAGTATTGATAAGCGGTTATGACTATATTGAAGATGCTCTGGCCAGCTTAAGTGATTTAGGTGTGAATATTGCTATGGATGATTTTGGTACGGGTTATTCATCTCTTAGTTATCTGCGTAGTTACCCCTTCAATGTACTTAAGATTGACCGCAGTTTTATTAATGACATCACTGTCCATCCAGCTGACAGGGAATTAGTTAATGCTGCCATTGCCATGGCTCATAGCCTGGGATTAAAAGTAGTGGCCGAGGGTGTAGAGACAGAGGAACAACTGGCACATCTGGCCACACAAGGATGTGAATTAGCTCAGGGCTACCTTTTCAGCAAGCCGGGGACTGCTGAGGAAATAACAACGATGATTGAAAAACAATGAAGATTCTGTGCATTAGGTAATAGCCCCGAAACCGGACTCTAATTTCAATTTACTCCCTGATATTTAATTTAAGCTGGGTAATTTACATTTGAGCAATGTTTTAAGTGCAAAGATAATGAATAATTTTCATTGCATTGTAGTTGCCACTATTGGAAAATAATAGAAAAAGGAAATGATTATGTTTTTTAAGTTTTTTAATAGAGTAACCTTGAGCTTTATTTTATTATTTTATTTTTGTTTATTCTCAGCCGCTGTTTCAGCAGAAAAACAGCAGACTGACAGCCAGCGAATTAGAACTAACCCGATCTTAAATAAATTTTATGAGCGTACCCAAAGTATGCAGGCTGATTTTGTACAGATTATAACCAACTCAAAGGGTAAATTAGTCGAACAATCTAATGGGACATTGATTTTCAGTCGCCCGGATAAATTTATTTTAGATTATATCAGCCCGGTTGAACAAAAATATATTTCTAATGGTAAAACATTATGGATCTATGATGTTGAGCTTGAGCAAGTCAATATAAAATCATTAGATGAGGGAATGGGGGATTCACCTGCTTTGTTATTGAGCAGTAATACCAATATATACAAATTCTATAATGTTACGGATGTGCTTGTCAGTTCTAAACAAAGTCAGTCAGAAAACTATCAATGGGTGCAATTAGTTTCAAAACAAACGGATACTACTTTTGAGCGAGTGTTACTCGCGTTCAAAGATCATGAGCTAATGGGGATGAAAATGTTTGATAGTTTTGGTCAGCTGACAGAATTGAAGTTTTCTAATACTCAGCTGAATAAACCTTTTGCCAGCCGGCAGTTTAACTTTACACCACCTGATGGTGTGGATGTGATTGGGTCTGTGAATGGTCAGTAGGGAAGAAGACCTATTTAGTACTCACGAGAATAATTCCACCAGTCCTCTAGCTGATAGAATGCGACCAGCTTCACTGGAAGGGTATTATGGACAGACTCATTTATTAGGCGAAGGTAAACCTTTAAGAGTGGCTCTGGAAAGTGGTAATCCACATTCAATGATCTTCTGGGGTCCTCCCGGTGTTGGAAAAACCACCCTGGCTAAAATTATTGCTTATTATGCCAGGGCTCAATTTCTCTCAATTTCTGCAGTACTCTCTGGTGTTAAAGAAATTCGTCAGTCTATTGAACAGGCTCAGCAGCATTACCAAATGTTTCAACAAAAGACGGTATTGTTTGTTGATGAAGTTCATCGTTTTAATAAATCACAACAAGATGCCTTTCTTCCTTATATTGAAGATGGTACTTTTGTATTTGTGGGAGCCACCACTGAAAATCCCTCGTTTGAATTAAATAATGCACTTTTATCACGTGCACGTGTTTATTGTTTAAAAACACTCAGTCAGGAAGAGTTATCAGCTTTATTTGACTCTGTTTTAAGTGATAATAAGCAGGGACTGGCTGATATGAATCTTTATATTGCCCCTGAAGATAAAAACTATCTTGTGTTGTGTGCTGATGGTGACGCACGAAAATTATTAAATCTGCTTGAAATTGCTGCCGATCTGGCTGAGTTTAAAGATGGAAAGAACACCCTTTCAACTGAAGTAATAAATCAGGTAGCTTCGAGTAGTAATCGTCGTTTTGATAAGGGGGGTGATATTTTCTATGAACAAATATCAGCCTTTCATAAATCTGTACGGGGTTCATCCGCTGATGGTGCCTTATACTGGATGTCCCGTATGCTTGAAGCCGGCTGCGATCCACTGACTATAGCCAGACGTTTATTAGCTATAGCTTCGGAAGATATTGGTAATGCAGATCCTCGAGCCATGCAGATTGCTCTGAATGCCTGGGATGCTTTTGAAAGACTGGGTCCCAAGGAGGGTAATCGCGCTATTGCTCAGGCTGCAGTCTATTGTGCATTAGCCCCAAAAAGTAATGCAGTTTACACGGCATTTAATCAGGCAATGGAGTGTGCTAAGGAGTCAGGTTCATTAGAAGTCCCTATGCATCTGCGTAATGCACCCACACAATTGTTAAAATCCATGGAATATGGTCAGGATTATCGCTATTCCCATAATGAGCCGGAAGCCTATTCAGCAGGTCAAAGTTATTTGCCGGATGAAATTAAAGGCACTCAGTTTTATTATCCTGAATCCAGGGGATTAGAAATAAAGCTGAAAGAAAAAATGGAAAATTTAAGGAAATTAGATAAAAACAGTGGGTAATTTATAACTTTATGCTTACAGCTATAAATTTCCAGGCTCGTCATCCCCGTACTCTGCCCAACCGTCATCCCCGAGTTCTTTTATCGGGGATCCATGTGTGTTTATGGATTCCCGCTAAGAGCCTGCGGGAATGACGGTTGGGCAGAGTACGGGAATGACGGTTGTGCAGAGTACGGGAATGACGGTTGTGCCGAGTACGGGGATGATGGTTGTGCAGAGTACGGGAATGATATTGCATG
>DAOVUE010000192.1 GCA_030632745.1 Pseudomonadota bacterium
GCAAATTGTTCGACAGGCAATATTACTAGGTGAAGAACCGAACTTTGCTATTGTCTTGGCCGCCATGGGAATATCCTATACTGATGCCTTATTTTTTCAGAAAAATTTTGCCTCTGATGGAGTATTGGGCAATGTCGTTATGTTTATTAATCAGGCCGATGATCCCACTTTAGAACGTTTAATTTTACCCCGTACCGCACTGACAGTGGCGGAATATCTGGCCTTTGATGAGGATCGTCATGTGCTGGTCATCCTCACTGACATGACCAATTATGCTGAAGCACTAAGAGAAATTTCTACCGCAAAAGGGGATGTTCCCGCCAGAAAAGGTTATCCCGGCTACTTATATTCTGATTTAGCAGGTATTTATGAGCGCGCCGGACGTATTAAAAATCGCCATGGTTCAATTACCATGATGCCGGTTGTGACTATGCCGTCAGATGATATTACTCATCCTATTCCTGACTTAACCGGTTATATAACTGAGGGTCAGATCGTTCTGTCCAGAGAATTGCATGGTCAGGGAATTTATCCTCCGATTAATATCTCACCCTCTTTATCACGGCTGATGAAAGATGGCGTCGGTAAAAATGATACTCGGGATGATCATATACGGGTAGCCAACCAGTTATATGCAGCTTATGCAAAAGCTCTGGAAGTCAGAAATCTGGCCTCCATTATTGGTGCCGAAGATTTATCTGAAACGGATAACCGTTTTTTATCTTTTGCCCGTGATTTCGAGGCACATTATATTCATCAGCAGGAAGCTCAGGAACGTTCTATCTTTGAAACCCTTAATATTGCCTGGGATCTTTTATCTCTGCTGCCCGCTGATGAATTAACTCGTGTTTCAGAAAACGATCTGGCTCGATATCATCATTGGGGAGATAATGGATGAAAACTCTATTAAAAATCCCACCCACCAAAAGTTCTCTGCTGGCACTTAAAAAACAGATAGTCCTGCTGCAGGAGGGTTATGAGCTATTAGAACGAAAAAAGGAAATTTTAACCCGTCTGGTCTATGAAAGGCTCAATTTTTATCGCCAGCTACACCAACAGACCAGTAGCTCATTAGTCGAGAGTTATCGCTGGCTGGGCATTACACAGATGCGTATGGGCAGCCAGAATTTACGTCAGATTGCATTACGTCTAAAACCGGCATTACTGGTTAAAATTTTGCCTCGATCCAATATGGGAATAGAGTATCCAGCCATTCAAGTCAAAAAACTGCCTCTTGAACCGGTGGGATTGTTATCCAGTGATGCCAGTCTGGATGAGACTCGCAGCCATTTGCTTGATACTGTCAGCCTTTGTGCTCAATTGGGTGAAGCAGAAATTTCACTATTAAGAATGTTAGAAGAACAACGCAAAACCCAAAAAAGGGTCAATGCATTAAAATATAATGTCATTCCACAACACCAGGATACTATAAAATATATTGAAACGTCCCTGGAAGAAGAAGAACGTAATACTTTATTTCAGATGAAGGTATTACATGCAAAAAAAAATCACTAAGGGGTTGTCCTCATAAATAAGAGTAATAGTATTAATTTTTTAAAAGACCAGTCTTTCTGACCTGCTGTTTCAGCCTGTTTTAATATACTTTTTAGACTGTGGTCTGGACAGTACTTATCCTGTTACGGCCATTTTCTTTAGATTGATATAAGGCATTATCAACCAGTTTTAAAATTCTTTCTACTTTGTCTGTTTTTAGCAATGTGGAATGATAAAGCCCACCGCTGATGGTCTTGCTGATTTCATTACTGTCCACTTTAAATACATGATTTTCAATGGCAGTACGAATTTTTTCAGCTCTATCAATACTATCTTCATAAGAGATTCGATTTAATACGATCACAAATTCTTCTCCTCCTGAACGATAGATCCGGTCTTCCTGGCGAATGCTCAATTCTAAAAGCCTGGCAACCTCAATTAAAACAAAATCACCCACATCATGCCCAAGCTTATCATTAACCTTTTTAAACCAGTCTATATCAAACATTAACACAGCAAAAGGCGAATGATGTTTATTATGCTGTTGAATAATGGCTTCAATATCTTTTTTCATATTCAAACGATTTCTTAATCCTGTCAGTGGATCATGACATGCCAGAAGCTGCAGTTTTTCATTGCTCAACTTAAGTTCATTTTCTACTTTTTGGCGCTGCTGAACTTCAACCTGCAAAGGACCAATAGCAATTTGTTGAAACAAATACCAGATACTAACAGCCAATATTATTGTAGCAAGACACGTCACAAGAGCACCTAGTATCTAGCCCTTTATTGAAGATGCAGTTATCTCAGATATATCGGAGACAAGAGTGATTTTATAAGCTTCATTATTGAGAGTAATAATATTGACAATAGTCAGCAGACTATCATCTGCTTTAGCTGCCTGACGTTGATATTGACTGAGAAAAAACCCCGCTTCATTTTCCAGACTGAGGCTGATAACTGTACTACGTTCATCTCCCCAATAATTGAAAAACCATTCGATTAGAGAATAATTTTCACTGATCAGTGCCTCCCGTGCCAATTGTGAAAGAAGCTTAACTTCACTTTGTTTGGAAAGCTTATGTTCTGCTATAAGAGAAATACGCTGCTGCTGATAGATATAGAGATTTCCAACCACCAGAAATAAAGTGAATATCAGCAGCAGTCCGAGTAAAATACGATATTTTATTATCATTCTCTTTTCCAGCTAATACTTATGTTCTGCTTGTAATTCTGTTTCAGGTGCTTTTTCAGGTGCTATAAACTGACGTAACTGTTCATAGTCTTCAATCTGAGCTGGAATAATCGCCGTGGTTCCCTTCTTTATATGTTGTAAAATCTTGTCTGCATCGTGTTGAAGATGAAGTCCCTGCAATAAAGTTTTTAATTGATGCACCTGTAATTTGCTCATACTCCTGCAGGCAACAAAGGGATGAGTGGGAATCTCGGGTGACCATTGCAATACTTTTAAACCTCTTGATTGATATTTGAGAAAAACTTCCTCTTTAATCCCGCCCGCATCATATTTTCCCATCAAAACAGCCAATGCCACATTATGATGATTTTTCAGATGCGCATGAAGTTTAAGGTCTGTTAATTTTACTCCGATATTTTCAAGCATACGCAGCGGCACCTTAGAACTCAGAGTTGACTCAGGATCACCAAATGCAAAACTTTTTCCCTTAAGTTCTTTAAGTGAACTAATGGGACTATTCTGACGAATAATAATAGCCCCTCTTAAAGTATTTTTACCTGAAAAACTCAGTCTGCCCAGTAGTGGATAATCCTTTACTTTGCTGGTTAATTTAACATAGGATGCCGGCCCCATATAGGCAAAATCATATTTATTATGACTAATGCTGTCAATATGATCCTGATAATTACTACTCACCCTGAGATGAATATCAATTCCCATCTGCTGCTCTAAATATTTTGTCAAAGGAGAGAATCTTTCCAGCAGAATTGTGGCAGGAAGATAGGAGTGGACACCAAAAATCAATGCTTTCTTTTCATCTTCTGCCTGCAGCGGAGATGACAATCACAAGGTCAAGGTCAAGGTCAATAACAAGGTCAATAACAATAGAGAAAGAAAAAAAACTTTCCGGACCGGCCCTGCATTTAAAAATTGTTTCATTTCAGCAATTCCTTAAACTATCCCTAAACTATAGAGGTTCTTGCAAAACTCCGTCATTCCCGCATTTTTTAAGCGGGAATCCATGTTTTTGATTGTAAGTCTTTGATTTCTGGATTCTGGCTTCGCAGAGCCTGCCCCTGACGTATGCAGGGGAATGACGTGTTAGGGAGTTTTGCAAGCACCTCTATACTTTTAATAAAGCATAGTCTATTTTTTAAGAAATTGCTCCAGCAATTGGTATTGTTTGACAGATTCATTATCAACATCAGCTGTATCTTTTTCAATCATTTCACAATTTTTTGCCATACGGGCCTGCATCGCAGTTTTCCAGACCAGGTTCTTGCCGAAAGTTAATTGCTTCTCAGGAGTTAGGCAGGCCATAACCGCAGAGGCAACAAAATGTTCAGCCTGTTGTTTCCAGTTGGTTTCGTGACCACAATCCGTATAGCTTTTAGTGGCTATGGATTTGACTTGTTTGTATGCAGTGAGTAATTCGTCTTCACTGCTGGCGGGATTTTCAGCAATATCAATTGCCTTTTGAATCTGCATATCAGTATTAAGATAAATTACATTTTTAATAAACAATACTGCCGCTAAACGCTGCTGCCTTATATCCAGTGAGTCCAGTGTTTGTCTTAATTGTTTATCATTTGCAATGCTCGTCACTTTTGTCACCTCTCTTGTCATTCCTCTTGTCATAATAGATGAACTCCTGATCTAATATTATTGTGGTTCTTCACATTATTGCGTACTTTCAGTCTTCTTTACAACCATAGGAGTCGTTCGGGAATGGTGCTTGGCAATACGTGCTTTGGAGTGTGGGCTTATATTTCAGGGGACGCTTCAAGGGCATCCATGCCTCGCTTAAGTGAAAACATCCGTGTTTTCACAAACCCCTGTGCTATAGGTGTCGGAGTCAAATGACGCGCCAGCTGAATGTTTACCTCGGTACTCCTTGAGGGTATTAATCTCAGTGTTTACA
>DAOVUE010000032.1 GCA_030632745.1 Pseudomonadota bacterium
ATGGGACTGATGAAGAATTCTCAATTCAGAATTTTATTTTATATCCATTGAGGCCATGGAATAAATCTCCTTTATCACATTATCGTGCGGGAACCTTCTTTTCAAAACAGCCTACAGGCAGTCCTTCAACTTTGTGTGAATCATTAAATAAGGGACATTTTTTTACTCTGTCAGACTCTTCACCTTTAACTTACAGCATCAGTGAAAGAGTTTATGATACACCGCTGAGAGTGCTGATAGATAAAAATTCGTTGCAGGATAAGGAAACCTTTTACATTCAATTTGATAATAATGAAACGATTCAATTTAATGTATCACCTGAGTCTGAATTAGATGTTTCGTATTTTAATACCACATCCTCTGAAGCCTGTGTCAGTCATTTAATTCATAATTTCATGTTCTATAAGAGCCCTCAGCCAATAAACTTGTCCGCTGTCGTTTTGCAAACATCTTCACCTGCAAATAAGACAGCGGACAGGTTTATGTTTGATAAGAGCCATCATTTGACAGATGTTGCTTTTCTTGAAGTGTCTTTGCCTGCACAAACCGGAAAGATCACCGTATGGAAACCGGCTTCTGCAGATAATTCATCATTGAAGATTGCTTTACAATACCAGACTGCAAAACCGTATAAAATGTCACAGCAGTATTATATTAATATGATTAAACAATTTAATGATAATAATATGCTTTTTTCACATCTCTTTCTTGCTGTGATGCAGAATAAAGAGGCTGACACTTTAACAACACCTTTATCTTCTGTTTTGTCAAAGGAGCAAGTCTATAGACTGACACAACACTGGCAGTCATTAAAACTTTTTTTATTGTCAAGAAAAGATTTATTTTCCACGGGATACAGGAAACCGCTAAACAAAAAATATGCTGCAGAAAATAAAACACTCTGTGCCAGTGAACAATGTATTGCATCAATTTACCGGAAAATACTTGCAAAACGAGAGAAAAATTTATGGGTGGAAATCATAGAGCTTTTTTCTTCTGTTCAAATTAACCCTGAACACTCGCACTATCTTGAGCTGCACAAACAATTTTATTATGCACTTGAGCAAGCAGGTGAATCCCGTCTACGTGAAAGGTTTCTAAAAGGTGCTTTATTCTTTAATGAAAATGACAGTATAAAAAAGACTGCCTTTGAATTGCTGAAACAATACTATGAAAAGTATCAGTCCGACAACAAACTAACTCAGTTGTTGATCACTCAGGCTTACAGGCTTAAAACAGACAGTGCTTTTCGTGAGCTGGCACTGAATTTAGTCCGTCAGGGGTATAATGATTATGCTTTACAAATCGGCTTGTTATTACAACAGGGCAGCCCGCTTGATCAGCTATTAAATGATACACTTCTCCTGGCATCACTGAGTGAGGAACAATGGATCTTTTATGCTCACTTATTAAAGCAAAACCAGGACAGTTCAAAACAGTCGGGCTGGCTGGCGTTAAAAGCGCTTGCATTGGGTGATAAAATCTTTCTAAAAAACTATTTAAGTCAGGAAAACAACAGCACTTTTTATGCGCTGGAATTGATTAAAAAAGTGTTGTCAGTCACTGAAACAATGACCTATTCCAATTCAGAAGACGCAGAAAAAGGGCGGCTGAAACAGGAAAACTTTTTACAACCGTTCATACAACATTTTTTAACACAGTGGACTCAGTGGTCCTATTGGAAACTGCAGCAGCCGAAGCAGTATCAGCGCTGGAAAAATGCATTATCCCTGATGACTCATGCACAGGGATCTGTGGCGCTCTATAATCAGGAAAGAAATTTACTGAAAACGTATCAACGAGCTGATCAGAACAGCCCTATTAAACTAACACTTATCGGTCCGGCACGTTTACGTATTGGAGTACGCTTATTATATCAGGATATTGCACAGGAACGCATAAAGACCACCTTGAGATTAGATGATAATCATAAAAAATTATTTTTTCCCCTTATAAGCAGTGTGCCTTCACAAGGACAGATCATTACTGAATTAGCGGATTCTGTGATCGGCTCTATACAGTATTTTGAATATATGGTGGGAGAAGGGGAGCATGATATTCAATATTATGCAGAGCAGAATCCCATTATCAGTACGCTTGAAACACAACAGTTATCATTCCCAAACCCTTTGTTACCCGAAGTCCTGACGGCTGATTTTCTGACTTCTGAACTGTCCGGGAGACTATCAGGGCTCACTCATTCCAAATCATCCGGCTCTAAACCTTCCAGCAGAGAATGTATTAACGAAGCCTGTATGATTTTGTCTAATAATCATCAGACTGAATCCCTGCCTAGAATTCAGTCGGTTAAGGAATATCAGCATAATGCCTTTTTATCAGACGCAGCTTTAGAAACATATTCAATTTCCTCTGCTGAGGACGGGGGAAATTCTGATGCGACTAAAAGTCTGGATATCAATTATTTCCAGACTGAATTTGAAAAATTATGTATTTCAAATAATGCTTTCTCCCCTGATGGCAAAAACAGTCTGCCCTTTATTATGGAAACTGTTGATGAAACGGCAGCCGTCCCGACTACTCGGATTCAGTGTTATGAGGAAAGCCACAGAATAGAAAAAGCACTTATCCTGCTGTCTCAAATGCTCTGGTATAAAAATCATTATCCTGAAGATAAGCATATTATCAACGTCTGGGCGGGTACTATTTTACAACAATGGGATCATAATCCTAAAATCAATATGTTTTATTCTTTATTTGAACAACAATATGAATGGCGTCTTGAATCATCGGTTATTGAAAGTGCCGGACTTAAATTTTCTACTATCCGGGGCTGGCAGCCGCTGACGGCCCGATCCCGCATTAGAAAAGCGTTAATTCAACCACAGCGTGATTCTATTATATTAAGCAATAATTATATTTCAGGCATTAGTCTGTTAAATTATATTGACAGCCAGCTTGAAATCAGTATAAAAAGTCTGGGACTGACCTTTTTCCCTCATCAGGAAGTGCTTTTACGTTATCAACTGGATGATCAGGACTGGAAGAAAATTAATATTGGACAGGATCAGGGAGAAAAATCTCTGCTACTGCCCATACCGACCGGAACTCATACTTTTAAAGTCCAATGGCTAAATCCAATGATAGGTCAATATATCAGTCTGAATCTGATGAACTCAAAATATCAATACGATGAAAAACTCTACCATGAGTTCGACCGTTATTACCATGTTGCTACAGCGGATGAACCGGTTATAATCGCTGTTAACGGCCCCGTACGTTTAAGAGTAGATTATTTACTGGATGAACAACTCAAAACTCATGGTACAGAGTATCTGATGATCCCGGATGGCTGGCACAAAGTGACTTTACCGGTGTTGAAGAATCAAGATGCTGCCTGGTATCGTGTTTATTTGCGAACCTTTGCAAATGCACCTGCCCGTTCACAATATCCCGTTGTAAAAAAGGACACCAACAGTCTGCCTTTCAGTCATTGGTATAAAGAAATTAATCATAGTTTTGAACAGCATAAGGAAAATATGGTGCAGCAAAATAAAGTCAGGGCTGATGGACTGTACTCTGATAAGCAACCTAATAAGCAACCCGATAAGCAAGTTGATAAGAAAACAAACAAGGATCTGATACCTTTTCATCAGGAAGATGGTACCCTGGCATTTGGTATTTTATGGTCTCAAGGAGAGAATCAGGAAGAGGATGATAATACAGCGGATAAGACAGTAAATAATGATTATTTTGAATATAATATCAACCACAATATTTTTGTTGAGCAATGGAATAGTTATTTTGACACTTTATTTCTGTATAGAGATCATGATAAGGGTAAACCAAGTTTTGGTTTTAAAGAAACAATTTTTACACAATTAGATTGGCTGCCGTTTGCTTTTCGCTTTGACTGGAAATACTTTAGGCAAAAATACGACAGTCCTAAGGGCAATAAAACCGCCTGGTCCTCAAATATAAGATTAGGTATAGAGCGGCTTTTTGATATAACACCCAAATGGCAGCATTTACCCCGATTAACTGTTTTTGACAAAAAATATAAAAATAGTGATTTTTTTAGCCTTCAGAAAACAGATATTGACCGGGATGTGTGGAGTGAATACGGTGATATTCATGATAAAGGTTTAATTATTTCAGATACACTATACTATAAGCCCTGGCTTGATACACAGTTGAGCAGCGGCTTTTCATACTATAGTGATGAAGATTATCGATTAGATAAACCCGAACATGTCAGCCTGCGTTTTGGCTGGTTACAGAAATTGGATCAGTTTATTGTTGATTTGAAGTATCGCAGAATTTATTATTTTTCACAGCAGGATCATAACTGGAATCGTAGCTCCAGTTCCAGTAAGGGAATTATTGACACTAATCTGTATTGGGAAAATTGGTTTTCGCCCAGTAACCGGTTTTTGTCTTATCTAAAAATGTCTTATGACACAAAAGAGGATGACTTTAATGCCGGTGTCGGTTTCAGTTATTATTTCGACAAGGGCCGGGGGTTTAGGGATTTTAGACCACATACTCAGTCATTCAGGCGCTTACGTGAACGTCAGCGCTTCATAAATAACGACACTATGGCGGATCATGACTCTATGTCGGTTCATGACTCTGCCTCCTATAAAGTTGAATAACATATATGTTCAATTTGCTGCTTAATTTGATATCAAAAAAACAACGACTGAAAGAAAAAATAGTTGCTTTATTGTATGCTGATTTATCGTCTAACTGGTTAAAACTCGAAAAACATTCTATTGAACGTTTAAATACTTTATTTGTTTCTGCTCATATAAAAAAAATTGAAGCTGAAAAACAAAGTGGCACTGAGGAGCTGGTTTTTATACATCAGTTGATTTCAGGCCTGCAGTTGTTTATTACAGATGAATATAAAACGATTAGAAACCTGCAGTTAAAATATTCTACCTATACCAATAATTATCAGCGTTCTACTCTTGAGTCTGATAAAAGGAAACATATTCTTGAGTTTTCAAAAGAACTGGGCGCTACCCCGGCACAATTGGAAGCCGATAAAAAAGCATTACAACTATGGTTTGGTCATGATGCCATCACTGATCGTTTTCATTTTCGCATATCTGAAAAAGAAAAATTACTCACCTTTTCCCTGACTCGACTGAGCAGAATTATTATACAATATATTAATATTCAAGGGGGAGGGGCTTTAACTCTCAGTCAATGGAATCGAATTAATCTTGAATCTTTTTTAATTCCTTTACTGGCTTATAATGGGGATAAAAGAGTCAAGATGACAGCCTTTAAGGTGATGCTGAAATGTGTCATTCATCTGGATAAAAATATTCAGCCTCATGCTTTTTCAGAAAATATTTTACGTTATATTTATCGTTCAGCACTGGATCATCATCAGGATACCTGGATACAGACAGAAGCCCTTGAATTATTATCAACCTTATCTGCTGAAAATTTCAGACTTGTCTTTTTAAAACGATTTTCTGATCAGGACAGGCCTGATGATATTTTCATCAAGCATCATGCCATTCTATTATTAGAAAAATATTATCAGCATAATGCATACAATTCTGAACTGATGGATATAGCCATACATGATGCAAGTCCCTATGTCAGACAGGCTGTTAGTCATATTATTCCCTGTTTACCTTTGCCGGCTGTAATTAATATTTATCAGCTTATATTGTTTAATGACCCGTCGCCACAGGTTCGTGGTGCTTTGCTTTTATCCATGAATGTTATTATCAAACATCAGCTGCAAAAAAATACTGACTCGTTCCCTGCTGAGCTGCTGAGCATTGTGATCCGACTGCTCGAAAGTGAAAAAGATCCTTTTGTGCTGCATATTTTATTAGATGAACTGCCCGCAATGATAAAACAGCTTGCAGCTCAGACAGAAATACAACAACGCTGGCTGTCTGCTGTTTTTCCCGCATTAGGAATACTTTATCAAACCACAGAAAAAACAACAATTAAACGCTGGACCGCAAAGTCCAGAGAATGGATATGGTGTTATTGTTCTGCTGATCGTATGCAGCTTTTACAAAACTTACAGGCAGATGTTGTTAAACTCTATTCTAAAGACCATATTAGAATACTCCATAGCGGAGAAAATCAGGCGCTTGAAGAAGAAGTGTCCCGACTGTTGTCATTGCTTGCACAACAGGGTGATGGTTTTGATCTGGAAGTAAAAAGAAAAGGTTTTAAGCTCTATAAAAAACCCTTATTTGTCTTTCGCTGGTGGCGGGCATTATATGAATTTAGATTTTCATCGATTGATAAACGTCAGGCTTATCCACATACGATAGGGCGTTTAAGTCGTGGAAAAACCTATATTCCATCAAATATCAAAGCTGAACTTTCTATGACAAAAGTGCCGGGAGAACCCTTTTATCTGCCTGATGAAGATGGCTGGCGGCCTTTTTTACCGCTGGTTGATGATATTATTTCTTTATTAGATCCGCTATTTTCTGCTCCGCCTGTAAAAATAGTCACAGCAGATGGTATTACCCATATTACACCGCCATCCAATCTATTTAAACGCATGGCTGCATTATCTGTTGTGGTATTGAAATTTGACCATTTTGCACGCTTAAGAAACTGGCAGGAAGGAACACAAAATTCGCCTGATCACTATATTAAATCACTGGAAAAACTGGGGATTAATTTTAACTTTAAGCCCCATGACTACCCCGACGGTTCTGTTACTGAAACAGAATCTTCCATTCAGCGTTTTTTTAGTATGACTATTCCTTTACCCTTTGTTGATTTCTTTGCGAATTTTAAAGATTATTTTTATTCAGTCTATGAGAATAATCTAAATGAACTGTTAATATTTCTTTCCCTCGGCGCGGCTTACTTTACAGGGCATCATGTTTATGTCAATAACCGTATTAAAAAGGCCAGGAATTCCATGGGGATAGTGATTGGCGGCTGGGGAACTCGCGGAAAATCGGGTACAGAGCGTTTAAAGGCGGCACTATTTAATGCCCTGGGTTTCAATATTATTTCTAAAACCAGTGGTTGTGAAGCTATGTTTCTTCACTCCTATGCTTACGGAAACTTACGGGAAATGTTTCTTTTTCGTCCTTATGATAAAGCCACAATCTGGGAGCAGGGCAATGTCTTAAGATTTGCCAGAAATATAGGCACTGATGTTTTTCTCTGGGAATGTATGGGACTTACACCGTCTTACGTTGAAATATTACAGCGCCAATGGATGAAGGATGATATTGCCACCATCACCAATACTTATCCTGATCATGAAGATCTGCAGGGGCCGGCAGGACATAATATCCCTGAAGTCATGACTCAATTTATTCCTAAAAATTCAGTTCTCATCAGCTCTGAAGAACAGATGCTGCCAATACTAAGAAAAGAGGCTGTGCTGCAGAATACCCGCCTGGTCTCAGTAGGCTGGAAAGAAGCAGGCTTAATTACCGAAGATGTGCTGGAGCGTTTTCCGTATGATGAACACCCTTATAATATTGCACTGGTCTTATCCATGGCTAAAGAATTTGATATTTCAGAAGTTTATGCGTTAAAGGAAATGGCTGACCGTGTAGTACCTGATTTAGGTGTACTAAAGACTTATCCAACAGCTCACATATTATCCAGAAAACTGACTTTTGTCATGGGAATGTCTGCCAATGAGCGCTATGGGGCTTTAGGAAACTGGACACGCATGGGCTTTGATCAATTTACTCCTGAAAAAAATCCTGAATTATGGATTTCAGTTCTCATTAATAATCGTGCCGATCGAATTCCCCGTTCCCGTGTTTTTGCCGATCTTCTAGTGAATGATATTAGTGTCGATGCTATTTACCTTATTGGCACCAATCTTCATGGATTTATGGGCTATTTGAAAGAATCATGGAAATTACAGCAGGATAAACACACCCTGGATGTTGCTGACAAATCACCACAACAGGTTCTGGAGGGTTTCGTTCAGCAGTTTCGCATACCCAGCAGTGAAAAAATTATTTATCAAAGGCTCTGTGCCATGCTTAAAGGGCTGGGAGAAAAACAATTATATGCTGAAATAGAAAACCTCTGGTCAGATAAAAAGCAGCTTAAAGAAACATTACAATCCATTCGATACGGTGATGCAATTATTACAGCATTGGAAAAAGACCTTAAATTACTCGATAATTATCAGAATTTCATACAAAAATTAGACTTGCAGACAGATAAAACGAGTGGTGACAAACTGTTAGATAAGCAATTAGATGAGTTGTTATGGCAGTCTTTTAAGCAAAAAATTACTCTTATTGAAAATGAGCATGCTGCTGGTGATGATGTCATTAACACCATTGTAAATGAAACCCCCCCGGGATTGGAAAATAAGATAATGGGTATGCAGAATATAAAAGGTACAGGCCTTGATTTTGTTTATCGATGGCTGTATTGGGATTCTTGCTACACTGCTCTGCAATTATTATCGAGTGATAAAGAAGAAGTTGCTCAAAATGGTCTTAAACAACTGGTCACTTTTCAGGAATACAGTGTGTTATGTGTCTATGAGGTTAAAAAAGTTCTGCATGTGGTTAAATTAAAAAACTGGGCTCAAAGAGAAAGCATTCAAGCTGAACTTGAGTTAATAGAAAACAGTATGCAAAATAAATTGGAGCATATTAATAGTTCAATCAATAAGCAGGATGTATCATCACGCTGGAAACTGTTTATTATTAATTTTTTAGAGGAATTCTGGGATTCCAGTGATGCCATTAAGCGTCGTAAAAAAGCCGATCTGATTTATAATGAATTAATTAATCTGAGGATCAGTCATGCAAGAGCCGCTGTGGAATTGAAAGTATTGAATTCAAGACAAAAGGGCGGCTGGTTGTTAAAGAAACTGACTCAATAAATACTGTTTCAAAGCCATATTTCAAGCTATTCCAACCAAAAGTTGGACATTTACAATCAACGTAAGAACGAATGTAAAGGCTTAATTAATATTAACAATAAATTTTGTAACTTCTCAATAAGTCCGTGACTAACCTGGATATTACATATCGTCATCCCCGAAGTCCCCTGCATTCGCTAGGGGACTTCGGGAATGACATTAATA
>DAOVUE010000312.1 GCA_030632745.1 Pseudomonadota bacterium
AAATTAGATCGTCGTATTATCCAGTTAAAAATAGAACGTGAAGCCCTGAGCAAAGAGTCTGATGCAGCCTCTAAAAAGCGCCTGGAAATACTTGAGGAAGATATTGCAGAATTAGAACGTGATTATTCTGAACTGGATGAAATCTGGAAATCTGAAAAAGCAGCAGTACAAGGCACACAGCACATTAAAGAATCTCTGGATCAGGCGCGTAAAGATCTGGAAACCGCACAGCGGGCGGGTGATCTGGGACGTATGTCTGAACTTCAGTATGGCCGCATACCTGAACTGGAAAAACAACTGGATATGGCGGCACAATCAGAAATGCTTGACAATGGCAAACAGCCTAAATTACTCAGGAACCGTGTTACCGAAGAAGAAGTGGCTGAAGTTGTTGCCAAATGGACCGGCATTCCGGTGTCAAAAATGCTGGAAGGTGAAAATGAGAAACTGCTGCGTTTGGAAGATCATCTTCATGAGCGGGTGGTTGGCCAGGATGAGGCAGTGACTGTGGTTGCTAACGCTATACGTCGTTCACGTTCCGGTTTATCGGATCCTAAACGCCCCAATGGTTCGTTTTTATTTTTGGGACCCACGGGTGTCGGTAAAACAGAACTAAGCAAAGCTCTGGCTAATTTTTTATTTGATACTGAAGATGCCATGGTACGTATAGATATGTCCGAGTTTATGGAAAAACATTCTGTGGCACGGTTAATTGGAGCGCCTCCAGGCTATGTAGGCTATGAAGAAGGCGGCTATCTGACTGAAGCGGTGAGACGTAAGCCTTATTCGGTTATACTACTGGATGAAGTGGAAAAAGCACATCCTGATGTGTTTAATATCCTGCTGCAGGTATTGGATGATGGTCGTTTGACTGATGGACACGGCCGCACGGTTGATTTTCGCAATACGGTTATTATTATGACCTCTAATCTGGGTTCACAACGAATTCAGGAATTGAATATGAAGGACAGTACCCATCCAGACTCTGAAGCGGAAGTGGATTATCAGTTAATGAAGTCAGAAGTGATGGAGGTGGTATCACAGCATTTTCGTCCTGAGTTTATTAATCGTATTGATGATGTGGTGGTATTCCATCCATTAGGAAGGAAGGCTATTCATAAAATTGCTGAAATACAAATGCAGGAGTTGCGTGAACGCTTGTCTGAGCGTGAACTGGATCTGGAATTATCCACTGCGGCAATGGATCAAATCAGTGATGCAGGTTTTGATCCCATTTATGGTGCCCGACCTCTGAAACGCGCTATACAGCAACTGCTGGAAAATCCATTGGCCCAGGATATTCTGGCCGGTAAGTTTGCCCCGGGTGATCTGATTCAGGTTGATACTATAGCTGATGATGCACTAGGCAGAATGAGCTTTAATCGCGTGGTGAAAGCTGAGATAGTTGAGTAGTGAAATAATACTCAGATCCCTTCCCCCTGTCAGGGGGAAGGTTAGGATGGGGGTAACACCTGTATTTGGAACACTCTTTTTTCATTCTTAATGTGATGATCATGATGATGCATAGTATAAATTCCCTGCAGCAGTTCTTTCACACATACCGCAGTCAAATTCCACAGCTTGTTGATCATGCAGCTCATCTGCAGCAAATTCTAAAACAGGATCGTCAACTGGAGCTGTCTCTTGCAGCTCTATACGATCAAATCTATCCACTCATTGAAAAAGAGCTATGGCAGTCTGATAATTTTGATGAAATGCTCGAGATCTATCAGAGTCTATTTCGGGAACAGGAACTGTTAATTAATTCGTCTAATACTGATGAACGTTATGATTTTATTTTAAGTATACCTATTGCCGATCGCCCTGAACATTTAACAGCCTGTCTGGAATGTATTTTTCAACTCTGCCGTCTTTATTCTTATGGGGGGAAAAGTGATAATTTGTTTGCAAAAATCTCAGTGCTTATTGTTGAAGACAGTAAAAACAAAGAACACATTGAAAGAGATATTGAATTAGCTGAAGAATATACAAAAAAAGGCCTGCAGGTATATCATTATGGTTTGCGGGAACAATATGAGTTGATGCTCAAAATACCTGCTGAATTGCGTCAGGGGGTCAGTTCAATAATAGGCGATCCATCCACTGAAAATTTTTATCATAAAGGTCAGGCTATTACTCGAAACCTAAGTTATTTGAAAGCATTGCAGCTCACTGAAAAGAAAAACAATACCTTGTATTTCTTTGTTGATAGCGATCAATTGCTGCAAGTCAATTTAACAGATGTTGATGGTGATCGAGCTGTCTATGGCCTGAATTATTTCTACTATATTAATCGTATCTTCAAAGAAAATGATATCGCTATGCTGACAGGCAAGCTGGTGGGTGATCCGCCTGTGTCACCCTCGGTAATGACAGTTAATTTTCTAGATGATGTGACTGCTTTTCTACAGCAATTGTCAGGCTATGAAGCACAGCAAAGCTGCCAGTTTCACCCACAGGACAGGATTAAACCGGGGGATGCCGCTTACCACGATATGGCACAGCTTTTTGGCTTTAAAAACCATGAGAAAACCTATGATTATTGCTGTCCGCTTAAACATAAAGACAAATATGAGCATGATCATATTGCCTGTCTGAAAAGCTTTTCTAAACGTATCAATTATTTCTTTTTTGGTGAGCATCTCACTCGAAAAACGTATTTTAATTATAAAAAACCACTGACTGATATTAGTCCGGCCAGAACCATTTATCCTGGGAATTACATAGTAAATGATGAGGGATTAAAATATATTATTCCCTTTGGGAAACTCAGATTAAGGATGTCCGGACCCACTGCGGGCAGATTGATACAGGCTGAAATTAAACAACGCTTTGCCTCTTCAAATTTACCCATGCTGCATACCCGAACACTGCAAAGTGATTTTAAAGATGAATATCGGCCGGGCGTTGAAGATAATATTGAAAATATTGATCTGGGTGATGAATTTGAACGGCAGTTCTTTGGTGATTTAATGTTATTTACGGTGGCAAGATTAACCGGCTCTGATATGCCCGTAGAGCAATACAATCAGCAGCTATTATCTGAAACATTTTCAATAGTTGAAAATGAACTGCTGGAGTTGTATGAAAACAAACACAATAATGTCACACAAAAATGTGATGAGTTATCACTTTTAGTAAACAATCAAAGTCTCTGGTGGAATCAAAGTGAAGCAATGACCGAATCAGTGGGACAATTGCAGCAGTTTATAAAAAATGTTCAGCATAATTTTTCTAAACAATCAAAAGTATATCAACGCATACAATCAGCACAGCATCGTCAGAAAAAAATAGCTCAAATGATCGAGGTGTTATTAAACTATCGCCATGATCGTGATGCCTGGGACAAAATGCTGGATGATCCTAAATTAGGA
>DAOVUE010000200.1 GCA_030632745.1 Pseudomonadota bacterium
AACCATTGATGAAAAGTTGATTCTTATTATTGATGTACTTAAGGGCATTAATAAACCCTATCATAATAAAGATGGGGTTTTCTGGGTAAAGAGTGGAGCGGATAAAAGAAAAGCAACTTCCAGAGAAGAAATTCAACGATTATTTCAGGCCTCCTCAATGATTCATGCAGATGAAAGTCCTGCTAATGGCTTGACCATAGCTGATCTTGATATGGATTACTTCAAAGTGTTTTTCCAAAAACGTTATGGTGAAAGCTTTAATGAGCAAAAGCTTCCTCTAGATCAAGTTATTAGTAATATGAACTTAGGAGATAAGGGCGAACTGAATATAACCGCTGGTTTACTTTTTAGCCAAAACCCATCAACTCGTCTTCCAGTTTTTATTGTTAAAGCGGGTGCTTTTCCTGGTGATACTATTGCTACAGATCATTATATAGATAGTCGTGATATAACGGGAAAAATGTCAGATATATACCAACAAACCATGAAATTTATTCTATCTAATTTAAAATATATTCAGGGTGAACAATCTGTTAATAGTTTAGGCCAGCCAGAAATACCTCGTGAAGTTTTTGAAGAGCTAATTGCAAATGCTTTAGTGCATCGAGATTATTTTATTTCTGCACCAATAAGAGTTTTTATCTTTTCTGATAGAGTAGAGATAATTAGTCCTGGACATTTACCCAATAACTTAACTATTGCAAATATCAAAGCAGGAAATTCTAATTCACGTAATCCAGTTTTGGCATCATTTGCAAATCAAATTCTTCCTTATCGGGGGTATGGGTCTGGGATATTACGAGCTTTGGAGAAATATCCTGAAATAGAATTTATTGATGATCGAGATGGTAACTTGTTTAAATGCATAATTAAAAGAGTTAAAAGAGGTCTGTCATGATTGACCAGTGGTTTAAAAAAGACCTGCAAAGCATATTTGATAATCATAAAGTTAATAAACCCCCTCTACCCCCCTTTCACCCGCAAGGGGGCACCGAGGGAAAAAGGGGGAGGCAAAAGCATAACAGTTTTGGTACTTTAATACCCTCAAGGGGCACCGAGGTAAATGCCAAATCCCTAAGGTAAGGAGTACGAGAAATAAATTATTTTAAAATAATATTAGCTTAAACCAAGACGTTTACGAGTTTCAGCTGTTGGAACACCATCACTATCCCAGCCGCGCAGCTCATAATATTCCGGCAGCATTTCTTCAACCTTGGAAACCAGTCCTTTAGCCGGTCCGGTTTTTGCGGCTTCTGTGCGTAAACGCTCGGGTAAATTATCATCGGCTCGGGTAAAGCCTGCTTTTAAGTTAAAGTCTCGCTCCATATTCCAGATACGTTCACCTGTTTCGGCCAGACGTTCAGGGCTCCAGCCGCCGCCGCAGGCTGCTTCAACCTGAGGTGCGATATTGTCCAGAGACCAGGCAAAGGTAGTAAACAGGCAGATACCTGCAGAATCAACCGCAGCCGTTGCATCCTGAAAGGCTTTTACTAAAGCTGGTTTTCCTTCTGCTGTTAATGGGTCGGTTTTTTCCGGGATACCTAAAACTTCTGAAGCCACGGTATAACCTCTGACATGACAGGCTCCCCGATTGGAGGTCGCATAATTCAAGCCAATGCCCTGAATTCCTCTGGGATCATAAGCTGGAAATTCCAGGCCTTTAACACTCATTGAAAGTTCAGGACGGCCATATTTTTCACACAGGCGCTTTGAACCCAGGGCCAGATCCACACCAAAGCCTTCGCCTGAAGCAACCAGATCAACTGCCTGAGTAAGTGCTTCAGCGGATCCAAAGCTAAAATCAATACCACCGGTTTGTTCTTTGCTTAAGTTGCCGTCTTCATACATTTCCATGGCGGCGGCCACCGTAGCACCAAAGGTAATGGGATCAAAGCCTTCTTCATTACAAATAAAGTTGCAATAGGTTAATGCATCTAAATCATCCACACCATTATCCGCACCTAATGCCCAGGCTGCCTCATACTCTAAACCGCCGGAGTTACCCCAATATTTAGATTTATTTTTGACGGAGAAGTGTCCCTGATCAATAGTTGAAATTCGACCACAGGCAATAGTGCAGCCAAAACAGGCTGCATTAGTGGTTAGATTGGGACGGCCGTCAGATTTTCTGGGTTCATGCATGGCTTCACCGGAAATCGCATGAGCACCATCAAATTGCACCTCTTTCATATTATTGGTTGGAAGTGCGCCAATCTCATTAATGACATTCATTAATACCTGAGTACCATAGGCAGGTAAGCCCTGTCCGGTGACGGGATTTTCTGCCAGCACTGCTTTGCCGTCATTAACCGCTTTCATGAAACCGGCCGGATCGGCAATATTGCCGACGCCCAGAGTTCCTCTGACAGCTACGGCTTTAAGATTCTTAGAAGCCATTACGGTACCGACACCAGAACGTCCTGCTGCACGATGCAAATCATTTATGATGCCGGCATATAAACAGCCGTTTTCTGCAGGTCGTCCGACAGCTGCAATGCGCAATAGTGGATCCTGATGTTTAGCATGCAGCCATTCATCGGTATGCCAGACTGAAGTGCCCCAGATTTCATCTGCGGGTAGTAATTCAGCTTTATCATTTTCTATATATAAGTATACCGGGGTGGGCGATTTGCCTTCAAAAATAATCATATCCCAACCGGCGCTTTTCATTTCAGCACCGATAAAGCCGCCTGAGTTTGAGCAGGCAATACAATTGGTTAAAGGGCCTTTTGTTACAACAACATAACGACCTCCGGTAGAGGCCATAGTGCCTGTAAGAGGTCCGGTGGCCATAATCATTTTATTTTCAGCGGATAACGGATCGCAGGCCGGGTCAATCTCTTCGCTTAGATATTTTGTGGCTAAGCCGCGAGAACCCAGGTAATCATTTTTCCATTCTTCGTTTAATGCTTCTGTGGTAATTTCACCGGCAGTTAAATTGATGCGTAATACTTTTCCTGTCCAGGACATAAGACTTCTCCTTTAAGCTGTTGCTGTATTATTATCAGTTTCTGTAGCCCATTGGCGCATTTTCTCCAGGCCGGTTTGATCGGCATCAACATAGGTGATTGCCTGTGTCGGACAGGCCTCAACACATTTGGGATTACCGCCGCAGAGATCGCACTTGATGACTTTTCCGGAACTATGGTTGTAATTAACCGTTCCAAAAGGACATGCAATGGTGCAGACTTTACAGCCGACACAACTGCTTTCATTGACTTCTTTAGCACCGGTCTGCAGATTAAGAGTAATAGCATTAACCGGACAGGCCTGTTGACACCAGGCTTCTGAACACTGGGTACAGGTATAAGGCACAAAACGACCTTCCTGATGAAAGGTAAACACTTTTATACGGGATTTTGAAGGGTTAAAGACACCTTCATTTTCATAAGAGCAGGCGAGCTCACATTGCAGACATCCGGTACATTTATCCGGATTGATAACAAGGGACTTTTGCATTTTGAATCCTCATGAATTGACTATTTTTATTCAGCTGAAGGTGTGAATAAAAGTTGCTTGTATTTTTTGTATTGTCCTATTAATTGCTGACCACGTTTTGAGGTGAGCCAGTTAATTAAGGTGTTTGCACCGTTTATGTTAATGTCGGGATAATGTACCTTACTGACCGCAATAATGCTATAGGGATTATGTAATTTAGTATCGTTCTGATAAAGAATTTCCAGTCTCACCTTATCTGTATAACTGAGCCAGGTGCCGCGATCCGTTAGAGTATAAGCATTCAGTTCATTGGCTATCTGGATGGCCTTGCCCATACCCTGACCAATTTCACGATACCAGCTGCCTTTAGGTGAGAGTTTAGCTGAAGACCAGATTTTCATCTCTTTTTTATGCGTGCCGGAGTCATCACCGCGTGAAATAAATAAACTTTTTGATGCCTGTATTTTGTTAAATACCTGTTCTGTTGATGTGCTGCTGCGTACGGCTGCGGGATCATCCGGTGAGCCTATAATAACAAAATCATTATACATTACGGGCACTCTCTTAATGCCGAAACCCTGAGCAATAAATTCCTGTTCAGCTGTAGGAGCATGAACTAAAAGTACATCAACATCACCATCTCTTCCCATTCTGAGTGCTTTTCCTGTACCCACTGCAATAACATGAACATCAAGATTGCTGTCTTTTTTAAATTCGGGCAGCAGATAATCGAGCAGACCGGAATTTTCTGTACTGGTGGTTGTGGCTAAACGTACGGGTTTATTCTGTAATGCAAAGGAATAAGAGGTCAGTGTCAGGCAACAGAGTAAACTTAGGCAAAGGCTGGAAAGTTTATTTTTTATAGTGAACATATTTACTTATATTAACTGTAATCATATTATATTAGTAGTAGTGTAGCTTACACTATATACTAATCTATCAGCAATATTTATCCTGTTTTACATGAAATGGAGATGTGCCTGGTATGCGACTTGGAATTGATTTAGGTGGTAGTAAAGTAGAAATAATTGCTTTGCATGATACAGGACAGGAAGTCTTCAGACAGCGCATGGAAAC
>DAOVUE010000271.1 GCA_030632745.1 Pseudomonadota bacterium
ATTTGTTTCTCTCCGCAGAGCCGGCAGATGTTCGTGAAGCACTTGAAATGGGTTATGCTGCAGCCGTAATTCTGCCTTCTGCCAGTCGCAGTCAGGATGACGGCCCGTTAAGAATTGCCTTCGATGGTGATGCTGTTATCTTCTCTGATGAAGCGGAAAAAATATACAGGGAAGGCGGTTTGGCTGCTTTTGATGCTGCAGAACAATCCTCAGCCAATGATCCCCTCCCGGGAGGTCCCTTTAAAGAATTTCTGGCCTCCTTACATCGCTTACAAAAAGAATATTCAATAGATGATTCACCCATTCGCACTGCATTGGTGACAGCCCGTGGTGCTCCGTCGCATGAACGTGTCATCCGTACTTTACGGGCCTGGGATATTCGTATTGATGAGGCTATCTTTTTGGGTGGAAAAGCAAAAGGTGAATTCTTAAAAGCCTTTGGTGCAGATATCTTTTTTGATGATCAAACCGGACATTGTGAGTCAGCCGCAGAACATGTGCCTTCAGCTCATGTTTTACACGGTATTGCGAATCAGGAATAATATGAAAAGTACTTTTTTAGCCTGGGTGTTCAGAATGCCTTTGATAAAACGCTGGTCTTTAATGTTTTGTCATAAGCATGAAAATATTGCTGAGCATTCACATCAGGTGGCTGTGGTAGCTCATTTACTCACTTTAATTTTCAATAAAAAGTTTGCTGCTGAAGAAAATAAAACATGTTTAAGCCCTGAACGGGCAGCGACTATTGCCCTGTATCATGATCAAATTGAAATTTACACCGGGGATATAGTCACACCCATCAAGTATCATAATCAGGAATTAACCACAGAGTTTAAAAAACTGGAATCTGTAGCAGAAAATCTCTGTCTTGAGACCTTGCCGGAAGAATTCAGAGAGGATTTTTCCGGTATTTTATTATCAGAAAATATTGAACCTGAATATGCAAGAATTGTAAAATCAGCGGATATTATCTGTGCCTATATTAAAACACTGGATGAACTGAAGCATCATAATTATGAGTTTGAACATGTGAAAGAAAATCTGGAAAATAAATTAGAACAGCGTAAACAATACCCTGAAGTGTGTTATTTTTTAGACACCTTTATTGGTTCATGTGTCACCTCATTAGATAAATTAACGATTAACCGCAGAGAATAATTTATGGAATTAATAACGCTATGGCTTAAACAATTAGACAGTCTGGTATGGGGAGCTCCCATGCTGATTATGATCTTTGGTACCGGGATATATCTAATGATTGGGCTGAGATTTATGCCGCTGTTAAATATAACTAAGGGGTTTAAACTGCTGTGGCAGGGGCGTGATCATAAGCCTGATAGTACTGATGAACAAAGGGCTAAAGGTCAAATTTCACCTTTCAATGCTTTAATGACCTCATTATCTGCTACGATTGGTACGGGAAACATCACTGGTGTAGCCACAGCGATATTTATCGGCGGGCCAGGTGCCTTGTTCTGGATGTGGATTACCGCCTTAATTGGCATGGCAACAAAATATGCCGAGGCAGTTTGTGCAGTCCACTATCGTGAAGTGGATGAACAGGGCAATTATCTGGGCGGCCCAATGTATTATATAAAAAATGGTCTGGGTAAAAACTGGCTATGGCTAGGTTTTCTATTTGCTCTTTTTGGTGCACTGGCTTCTTTTGGTATTGGCAATACAGTTCAGGCAAATGCCGTAGCACATGCATTGCAGGCACAATTTAATATTCCCCCCTGGGTAACAGGATTGATATTAGTTGTTTTAACCGGATCAGTTGTTTTGGGTGGCATTAAGCGCATTGCTCATGTGGCTGGAAAACTGGTACCCCTGATGGCTGTTGTCTATATACTGGCAGGTATAGTGGTTTTAATTACCCACTTCTCTCAGATTCCGCAAGCCTTTATGCTGATAGTTAAAAGTGCTTTTACACCCGTGGCTGCTACAGGTGGCTTTTTAGGAGCAACGGTTATGATTGCTGTTCAATCTGGTGTAGCGCGGGGTATCTTTTCTAATGAAGCCGGATTAGGTAGTGCTCCTATTGCTCATGCAGCTGCCAGAACAAATAATCCGGTACGCCAGGGCAAAATTGCCATGCTGGGTACCTTTATTGATACTATTATTGTCTGCAGTATTACCGGTCTGGCGATTATTTTGACGGGAGTCTGGAGCAGTGGTGTGCAAGGTGCCGCTTTGACTATTGCAGCCTTTGATCAGAGTCTTCCGGATATAGGCGGTATTATCGTTAGTCTTGCCCAGGCCGTTTTTGCTTTTACCACTATTCTCGGCTGGAGTGTTTATGGTGAACGTTGTGTGGAGTATTTATTTGGCTTACGTTCAGTGATAGTGTTTAGAGTACTATGGATTCTGGCCGTTCCTATTGGCGTCATGGTGGAGCTGGACTTTATCTGGTTATTAGCAGGCATTTTAAATGCACTGATGGCATTGCCGAATTTGATTGCCCTGTTACTCTTAAGTCCGGTTGTTTTTAAACTAACCCGAAAAGCTAATCAATTGGGTTGAAAATTTAGGTGCGAAATGTATGTTGAGATAGTGATTGACGGACGAAATTGCCTGGATAGTAAGGGACTTGGCAAAAATTAAAGTACCAAAATTGCGTAGGAGATTTTTTGTCCTCCAAAGTTGCTGTTTTGATTGCATACCCCAAGGGCACGTAGTAGTGAGCTATGTGGCCAAAGCAGCAACTTTGGAGGGCGTAAAATAAACCAGCAAGGTTGGTACTTTAATAAATGCCAAGTCCCTAAGGCAATTAGCGACCAGGGTTTGATTTATCGTGGCATAGGCTGTCGCTAATTATCCAGATAACCTTCTCTAAAGAGATATAGATAAATTTCCTGAGCGGCTTCCATAGGAGAAAAATTACTGGTATCAATTTTTATTTCCGGTGATTCAGGTGGATCATAAGGATCACTGATGCCGGTAAACTCAGGTATAATGCCTTTTCTGGCCTTTGCATAGAGTCCTTTGCGGTCACGTGATTCACACACATCCAGTGGTGTGGCAACATGAATTTCGATATAGGCACCATGCTGCTCTATCAGTGCACGAGCCTCTTCTCGCATTGCAGTATAGGGCGCAATAGGAGCACAAATGGCAATACCGCCGTTTTTGGTGATTTCATTGGCAACAAAACTGATGCGGCGAACATTGATATTACGATCGTTTCTGGAAAAACCTAATTCACTGGACAAATTATGCCGTACGATATCACCATCAAGCAAAGTAACAGGCCTGACGCCTAACTCAATCATTTTTGCATAAATAATTTTTGCCAGAGTTGATTTTCCTGAACCGGATAAACCAGTGAAAAATAAGGTAAAACCCTGCTTATATCGGGGTGGGTAGGCCTTGCTCAATGCCTTGATAATTTCCGGGTAACTATACCAGTCAGGGATACTGATATTATTGTTCAGACGGCTTTTAATCTCCTGATCGGTCAACATTTCACTGGCAAGATGTTCTTTTTTAATCGTTGCAAGCGGTAGAAATGTTTTTTTCTCAGCCACATAACGCATTTCTTCTGCGGCAATGATTTTGATGCCGAGTTCTTCTTCATGTTCCAGTGCATAGTCCTGCGCGCTGCTTTGTGAATAAAATTGTGTTTTGCTGGAAGGTGGTGACGCATGCTGCGGACCAATGATCATATGCGAACAGGCATAATTTTTATTAATGATGGCATGCCAGAGAGCTTCTTTAGGACCCGCCATTCTCATGGCCATGGG
>DAOVUE010000105.1 GCA_030632745.1 Pseudomonadota bacterium
CAGCAGTGATCAGGAAGTACGTTTTTTTATTGATGGCCAATATCATCATTTGACTGTGCTTGATATTCCTGAAACAAGCTTTAGTGCTTTTCATTTTAAAGCAGTGAATACGGCTGCAGCACAAAAAGCCTGGCTTGATGAAGATGCGGTGATTATTTCAGAGCCTTATGCCTATCGACATGGTCTGTCCGTGGGTGATAAAGTTAATTTGCCTGTCAGTCAATCTGCTTCTGAGGCACAAAAAAAACAGCTGTGGCAGGCTTTTACAGTGGTTGGGATTTATTATCACTATGGTTCTGAGCAGGGTGTGATTAATATGAGTCGTGCCAGCTATAATCGTCATTGGAATTCAAGAAAACTGAATGCCCTGGGGCTTTATTTGTCCAATGAGGTTTTACATGAGCCAGGCAAACGAGATAGATTTGAAAAACAGTTGCAGATATTGCTCAGCGGCAAGTCATTGCAATTTATTTCCAGACAGGACTTGCATCAAAAATCACTGATTATTTTTGATCGAACATTTAAAATTACCAATGTGCTTAAATTACTGGTCATTTTTGTATCCTTTGTGGGTATTCTGACGGCTTTAATGGCCATTGAACTGGAACGCAGTAGAGAGTTTGCCATACTCCGCGCCACCGGGTTGACGGGGAAACAATTATCTTTTCTGGTTTATATTGAAACATTAACGATGGGGATTGTAGCGGCTATTTTAGCCATGCCGATGGGGATAATATTGGCCTATTTATTAATAGAAGTCATTAACTACCGTTCCTTTGGATGGTCTATGCAATTTATTCTGCCCTGGAAGGAATTTATCATGGCTGGAGGTCTGGCTATTTCAGCTGCTTTTCTGGCGGCGGTTTATCCTGCCTGGCGTTTGAGTAAAACCCGTCCTGCTTTGGCTTTGAGAGGAGAGTAGCGGTGAAATTACAGTATTGGCAGTGCTTTATCGGGCTGTTTTTTTCTTGCTGTGACTTTGCAGCAGCAATGCCTTTGCCGATAAACTCTTTATCCATGAAAGGTATTTTAGGGCAGCAGACTGCCGTTAAGGAGAATCATTTTAAACAGGCGCTAGAGCCGAGGTTATTTCAGTTTCCTCAGGATCATCTGGCACATCAGGCTTATAAAACCGAGTGGTGGTACTTCTCAGGAAATATCAGTACGGATAGTTTGAATAAGTCTGATAAGTCACGCAAGTTTGCTTATCAATTTACTTTGTTCCGTTTTGCTCTACAGCCTGAAAATTTATCGCGGGAAAATTCTCAATGGCGCAGCAGTAATATCTATATGGCACATGTCGCATTGACTGATTTTGAAAATCAACAGTTTTATCAGCAGGAACGGTTTAGCCGGGATGGTCTGTCACTTGCCGGAGTCGGAAAAAATGACCATGGCTTTCTGCAATTCTGGTTGAATGACTGGCAGATAAAGTCGCTGCAGAAAGCTCAATTGTTTCCTTTAATATTAACTGTCAATAATGAAAAATTTGCATTGAATCTGCAGCTGGAAGTTATTAAACCCCTTGTGTTACAGGGTGCACAGGGCTTGAGTCAAAAAAGCAGTAAAAATGCCTCATACTATTACTCCTATACGCGTTTGGCAAGCAGAGGAAATATAACGATAGGGAAGAAGGTTTATCAGGTGTTTGGTGAGAGTTGGCTGGATCGTGAATGGTCAACATCCAGTTTGGGTAAAGACCAGCAGGGCTGGGACTGGTTTGCTTTGCAGCTTGATGATGGCTGTGATTAGATGCTCTATCAGATGCGTACAGAAGATGGCTTGAAAGACACATATTCCAGCGCTATTCTGGTGGACTCACAGGGGGAAAGTGAAATATTACAGGCACAGCAATTTCAACTTAAGGTGAGTGATTTCTGGCGCAGTCCAGTGAGTCATATACTCTATCCAATTAAATGGGAGATTTTAATCCCTGAAAAAAAAATTAAACTGACAGTTTCCACAACGGTGAAACAGCAGGAATGGAGCAAAGCCGGGGGCTTTTCATTTAATTATTGGGAAGGAGGGGTTGAGGTGAAAGGGATAAAAAACCAACAAGCTATAACCGGTTCGGGATATCTGGAAATGACAGGCTATGATTAAACTAAGCCTATACCAGATGGCTCTTTATTTAATGATTCGCAATAATAATTGAAGTTGAATACTTCACCATCTATTATTATGTATCGTTCCACAGTATTTTTAACTGCATGTAACTGAGTACTATTTACTATTTCAGCAGATGCTTTAGCTGTAGAGCATGTCTCATCGAGTTTAACCAATTTACTGGGACATATTTCAAATTTCTTTCTTTTTGGGTGCTATTAACCTTTATCATCAAAACTTCACTTCAAGAGCCGATAAAACTGATGACCAAAGAAGCGAGTAGATATGCGAAAAAAATTTATTATTAATCTGAGAGAGGGAGTATTTCAAGTTATAACTGAGGGTCGGAATATTAAAAATTTCAACCCTTCTACGTTATAGAAAGTTGAAAGCAATTACTTCTTTTTACAAGGCACTTCTTTGTGTTGTTCAATACAAGGAACAACATCATCATGTTTAATCAATTCTTCTACATGCATTATTTTATCCGCATCAGTGACAACGCCCTGTGTTTGTACAACATCATGCTGTACGTTTTCAAAGCTCATGTGATTTGGATGGGCATAAGCAAAGGAAACTAGAAAAAAAGTCAGTAATATTGAAAGTTTAATCATCATTATCAATCCTGATGTAGGTTATTATTTAGTTTTCAAATTATTACATAAAAATAATATTTCTGCATTGTCCCAGGACAAATTAATTTAACAAATCTTTTTGGCATTAGTTTTTATAAAGATTTATAATCCAGAGAAAATCTTAAGGAGTCTATAATAATGAACCTGATAATTAAATGAATATGTTAAGCACCCCCCCATCAGTTGTTACGACTCATCAAAAATGGTTAGCTTCTTTAGAATTAGCTTTTAGCGCTAAAAATAACAAAACAATTTTGAGCAAAAACCTTCATTTTGGCCCTTTAATGGTGCAAAAACCATTTTATCCTGAATCACCTGAAGTCTGTCACATCTACTTACTACACCCGCCCGGTGGAGTAGTTCATGGGGATCAGCTCAAAATTGATGTCAACGTCCAAACTTTTGCTCACGCATTAGTTACCACACCAGCCGCAGGAAAAATTTATCGTTCAGCTGGCCAGTTTGCCTCCCTTACTCAAACGCTGCACGTTGAAGAATCAGCCATACTGGAATGGCTGCCGCAGGAAACATTATTATTTAATGACAGTAGAGTGCATTTAAAAACCCTGATCACTGTTGATAAAAATGCCCGCTTTATTGGCTGGGAAATGCTCTGTTTAGGGCGTAAAGCCAGTGCTGAACCCTATAGTTCAGGAGAATGTCGACAGCATTTTGAATTATGGCGTGGCAATAAACCCTTATTTATAGAGCGTTGTCATATTGAAGGCCAGTCTTCTATGCTAAAGGAAAAATGGGGTATGGATCACTGGCCTCTAACTGCCACACTCATTGCTACAAACTGTACAGAAACTCAACTCAACGCAGTACAGGACTTATTTGAGCAAAGTTCTTTTACCAAAATCAATATTAAAGGCCATATGAGTGTGACGCTTAAAAATGATTTATTAATTTGTCGTTTTCTAGGAGAACAGGCGGAGCATGCACGAGCCTGTTTTATTGAAGTTTGGAAACTCATTAGGCCCGGTATAGTGAACAAGGAAGCTCATATTCCAAGAATATGGAACACTTGACCCAATTGTGATAATGTTTCTTATAATAGCTAGGTCATTTACCGTATAGATTAAACGTCGTGTTTACAATATCATCTTTTCATACTCATTTAAGCGGAGAATAAAATGCAGCTTACCCCAAGAGAAAAAGATAAATTGCTGATATTTACAGCAGGTTTACTGGCAGAAAGGCGGAAAGAGCGGGGCTTAAAACTAAATCATCCTGAAGCGGTTGCTTTTATTTCTGCAGCAATAATGGAAGGTGCACGAGATGGCAAAACAGTTGCTGAGCTCATGTCTTATGGTACAACTTTATTATCTGTGGATGATGTCATGGATGGTATTGCTGAAATGATACACGATGTCCAGGTAGAAGCGACTTTCCCCGATGGCACCAAACTGGTGACAGTGCATAATCCCATCACGTAACTAACTTCACTAACCTTACTAAAAAAGCATCTACTAAAAATAAGAGTATAAAATCTGCTGCAGGAGTCCCACATGATACCAGGTGAATATTTTATTGATGAAGGCGACATTGAACTCAATGTCGGAATGAAAACAGTCTCGGTCACTGTTGCAAATACCGGCGATCGTCCTATACAGGTCGGTTCTCATTATCATTTTTATGAAACCAATAGGGCACTCTCTTTTGAGCGTGAAACCAGTAAAGGTTTTCGCCTTAATATTGCAGCAGGCACCGCAATACGTTTTGAACCTGGACAGGAACGCGAAGTCGAATTAGTTGAATATGCCGGATTAAGAAAAATTTATGGCTTTAATGGACTTATTATGGGACAACTGGAGGAGCAGGAATGAGTAGAATTTCCAAGAGAGCCTATGCTGAAATGTACGGTCCTACCAAGGGTGACCGTGTTCGTCTGGGTGATACTGAACTGATATTAGAAGTTGAATCTGATCACACCATATACGGTGATGAAGTAAAATTTGGCGGAGGCAAAGTCATTCGTGATGGTATGGGGCAAAGTCAGGCCTGCGGTGCAGAAGTAGTTGATGTTGTCATCACTAATGCACTGATTGTTGATCACTGGGGCATAGTCAAAGCTGATATTGGCATTAAAAACGGCAGAATTGCGGGTATTGGTAAAGCCGGTAATCCCGATACGCAACCGGGAGTCTCAATCATTGTCGGTCCCGGCACCGAGGTCATTGCCGGAGAAGGTCAGATTATTACTGCAGGCGGTATTGATTCTCATATTCATTTTATCTGCCCACAGCAAATCGAAGAAGCCTTAATGTCTGGTGTGACCACAATGTTTGGCGGCGGCACCGGACCTGCAACAGGAACCAATGCCACGACTTGTACACCAGGCGCCTGGAATCTTCATCGAATGTTAGAAGCCGCTGATCAATTTCCCATGAATTTAGGTTTTATGGGTAAGGGTAATGCCAGTCAGAAAGAGCCTCTGAGGGAACAGGTTGCAGCAGGTGCTATGGGCCTGAAGCTTCATGAAGACTGGGGTACAACACCGGCATCAATTGATACCTGCCTGACAGTGGCTGATGAAATGGATGTTCAGGTTGCCATTCATACTGACACACTCAATGAATCTGGTTTTGTCGAAGATACTTTAGCGGCATTCAAGCATCGTGCTATTCACACCTATCATACCGAGGGTGCTGGCGGTGGTCATGCGCCTGATATTATAAAGCTCTGTGGTGAAGCTAATGTTTTACCCTCAAGCACTAACCCAACCCGTCCTTTTACAGTCAATACCATTGATGAACATCTTGATATGCTCATGGTCTGTCATCATCTGGACGCAAGCATTGCTGAAGATGTTGCCTTCGCTGAATCCCGAATTCGCAGAGAAACTATTGCTGCGGAAGATATTCTTCACGATCTTGGTGCTTTCAGTATGATTGCTTCTGATTCTCAGGCCATGGGTAGAGTCGGCGAAGTTATCATCCGTACCTGGCAGACAGCACACAAAATGAAAGTCCAGTTTGGACCACTGGACGGCGATTCTGAGCGTAATGATAACCAGCGAATCAAGCGCTATATTGCCAAATATACGATTAATCCAGCAATCACTCACGGCATTTCTCATGAAGTCGGTAGTATTGAAGTGGGAAAACTGGCCGATCTGGTGTTGTGGAAACCCGCCTTCTTTGGTGCCAAGCCTTCACTGATCATTAAAGGTGGATTCATTGCTGCGGCTCCTATGGGCGATCCCAACGCATCAATCCCCACACCGCAGCCAGTCCACTATCGTCCTATGTTTGGTGCTTATGGTGCAACTCGTGAAAGTACCAGTGTCACCTTTGTTTCTCAGGCAGCTATTGATAATGACATTAGTGCATCGATTGGATTGAAAAAACGTCTGGTTGCCGTTAAAAACTCACGAAGATTAATGAAATCTGATTTAATTCTTAATGACTATCAGCCAACGATTGAAGTTGATGCACAAACTTATGAAGTCC
>DAOVUE010000390.1 GCA_030632745.1 Pseudomonadota bacterium
CAGCTTCTTCCATAGTTTTCTCCACAATTATTAATTACAACTATTCATTACAGCTATTTATTAAACCTGGAAAACGCAGTTGCCGTAACGATGGCAACTGCGTTTTCCAGGTTAAAAATAGGTAACCCCAAAAATTTTACAGACCCTCTTTAATAAAGCATCCAAAAATATTTCATTAAAATACGTTTGATCTGCATCAAGGAGTATCGTGCTGGGGTATTTTGCCTCTTTTTAGGGCAAGTATCAACGTTTTCTAATGTATTTTACTGATAAATAGTATTAATCTCTGAGGCTGTCACTAGGTTAATTAAATTAAGCTGGTAATTTTAAAGTAATTTTTTTAAATAACTAAAAAGTTCAATATATGGGTCAAATCACTTCTATTGCGTGAAATAGCTCACATTTTTATTGAAAGCGCAGCTTAAATAATTTAATGCTTTATTGTTTAGATTTTTCAATGGTCACTAAAACTGTTTTTTTCAGGCGCTCAAAATCAGACACTGGTATATATTGAAACGCTTCTTTGCCTTTTTTATTAATCGTCATCACCAGACCTTTTTGCGGATAAAGCCAGAATTCAGTATTATCATCCAGCGGTAGAACTTCTTCAGGCTGGCCAAAGCGACTGTTCAACAATTCAGCATCAACACTACTTTTTGGAATATAGGTTAATGAGTTAATCGTCCTGTCATTCATTATCTGAGCTAAATCATCCAACGGGTATTTTATCGAGCGTGAAGACAGCACCTCTGGCTTACCTGAATTTTTTTTCAGATAGGCTATGTCCAGTCCTTCTGTATCCAGTTCCAGAACAATTCTTGCACGCAGACCGGAAAGACTGACGCGTAAAAAATAGGCTTCCAGACTGATGCTTTTATCATCCTTTTCAAACCAGGCTAATTCATACTCGCTTTTGAGCACATCAACAGCCTGCCCCAGTGTTGCCTGACCAATATCCAGGTCAAATACATGCAGTGTCTGTGGATCTTTTACTATAATCTGCCAGGGTAAATTCGTTACCCGGCGGCTGCCGTCACCTTGTGGTGTAGTGATATTGCTGTAAAACCAATAACCGGCGGCAAAAATAATGGTAACAATTAATAAGGTAATAGGCTTAAACACATGAACTCCTGAGTTTTACAACTTTCTATGACGTTTATGATTTTTATGACAATGCCCGAACAAGCTGAACTTTACACTATGTACTTTTCCACATCAATTAACTGTGAAAAGTTTTTCTGCTCTGCATTATTTGGAATGATCCCTAATAACGGGGCTGACAAACGTGATTGCAGACTCTGTATATTCTCCTGCAGACAATCCATTTCCTTATAAACAGTATTATTTTGTGGTGCCTGATTGGCAATCCAGCCCGTTATAGTGAGACCTTTTTGCTCCATTGCCTGTGCAGTTAATAAAGCCTGGTTAATACAGCCCAGACGCATATTGACCACTAAAATAATGGGAAAGGCCAGTAATTCAGCTAAATCTGCAACACTTTGCTGCGCATTTAAGGGTACCAGCCAGCCGCCAACACCTTCTATAAAGACATAATCCACATCCTCCGGGCATTGATGAATTGCAGCAGCAATAGACTCTAAATCTATAGTCACACCTGCCTGTTGAGCTGCAATATGAGGAGCAATAGCGGGCTCAAAGGCATAGGGATTGATTAATGGGTAATCCAGAGCAGTATTGGCTGCATTGATTAATTTTAGTGCATCCTCATTACGCAAGCCCTGCTGAGTTAACACACAGCCGCTGGCAACCGGTTTAAAACCCAGTGTTTTGTAGCCCAAACGGGACAAAACCTGCAGCAGGCCTGCAGTGATAAAGGTTTTTCCTGCATCGGTATCCGTTGCAGTAATGAAAAAACCTTTCATGCTCCCGAGTTACTTTTAAGCTGTGACTTCATTTGAGCAAAAGAAATTGAGGTTTGCTGCCCCTGCTCTACTGATCGCGTTTTCTGCACAGGTGTTTTGGGATTCCAGGCATGACCGTATAAGACTTCATACGTGACCGGGTAGCCCTGAGCAGTATAAAATTTCTCATAAGCCTGATACATTGCCTGCAGTTTATTTTTCCCTGTTAAGCCTTTTGCTCGACCGAAATTCTGATTATGAGCTCCAACCGCCTTTATATCTATTAAGATTTGCTTTACTGACTGATAATTCAAAATGATCTTTTACCTAACCACAACTCCCCCTTCAGTCCGTACATCTGACAAAGCAGCGCCAATATCATTCATATCCACAAATTCATTGACATGAATCTTATCACTCACTGCTGCCCAGCTGTCTCTCAGTTCTTTCAATGTATCAGAA
>DAOVUE010000009.1 GCA_030632745.1 Pseudomonadota bacterium
CTACCAGCCCGATGAACAGAGGATTTCTTTTGATAAAATCAAACTTGTTTTACCCGGTATTTTGCCTCTTCAATCTAATGCAATGGTCAATATTACTTCTGGTTATACAGCTATAAATAAATTTAAAACTGATCTTATAGTACAGGATCTGGCTCTTCTTAATGATAATTATTTGAAGAACATACTTGAAGGTACTGATTATGAAGGTTTAGATGTTGATGGAAAGATTAATGTGGAGGTTAAATATTTAAACGAAGTGATGACGATTTCCTCAGAAATTAATGAACTATCATTAGAGTTTAAAGGTCTGTTTTCTTTTGCTGATATTAACGGGCATCTGTTCTGGAATAATAAAATAAACAGTTCTGTCCGGGAAAGCCGAATTTCCTGGGAAAGTGCTGTTTTAAATAAATTACCCCTGGGTAATACACTAATTAATTTTATTAGTCACAATGATCAATTCAGTTTAACGAAGGAGATAGAAATTGCTTTATTTGACGGCAGCCTTAATATCAACCGTCTGGATATCAATAATATCGGAAATAACTTTGGCAGTAACTTTGGCAGTAACTTTATAAATAACACTGTAATTAACACTGGACAAGCATCTGATGCAGATAAGAAGTTATCTGTAATTGTTGAGGGTATGATAAATCCTATTTCACTCAGTCAGGTATCGGAGCATTTTAACTGGCCTATACTGGACGGTACCTTATCCGCTATTATCCCATCCACTACTTATAATGAAGATCATTTTGAAATTGGAGGCGCGATGCTGCTGCAGGTTTTTGATGGAGCGGTTATTATCAAAGATTTAAACATAGAACACCCGCTCCAGGATTATGCCCGGCTTGAGGCGAATATTGATTTAACTAATCTTGATTTACAGTCATTAACAAAAACCTATAATTTTGGGGAAATTCAGGGCAGGTTGGAAGGAAATTTCAGTAATCTGGTGTTACAATCATGGCTGCCGGTTTCTTTTGACGCTTATATTCGTACTCCTGAGAATGATAAAAGTAAACATCGAATCAGCCAGAGAGCTATTGATAATTTATCCAGTCTGGGTGGAGCTTCCGGTCTGTTGTCGCGCAGTTTCTTGAGCTTTTTTAAAACCTTTTCCTATAATAAAATAGGTTTAAGCTGTAAACTTAAAAATAATATTTGTTCTATGTCTGGTGTCGAAGCAAAGGGTGAAGGCTATTATATTGTGAAAGGCGGCGGCGTGCCCAGGATTGATGTTATGGGCTTTCAAGATCGGGTTAACTGGCAGGTTCTGATCAATCGCTTAAAAGCGATCCAGTCTGTTAATGAAGCGGTGATTGAATAACAACTGTATAATCTATTCATAAATTATTCAGTTGGGTTATGATATATTATACTTCTGTTGTTTGTGTCATCGTAAAGACGTTGCATGCAACGTCTCTACATAAATCTATTATGGTGATAAAATGAATTCAATAACTCATGCTTTATATTATTATCAATTCCGCCAGTTAGTATTAGGCCTGTTGATCAGTTTCTCTATTATATCCTGCGTCACGATTAATATTTACTTCCCTGCGGCTGCAGCTGAAGAAGCGGCCGAAAAAATTGTCGATGAAATATTAAATACCAACCATTTAAACACCGATGAGGTGAAGCCTGAACTCAATCAATCTACTGATCAAACACTTAATCCTGCACAAAGAGACGCACGAATAGATTCACAAAGAAATGCACAAAGTTTTATTAATACACCAATAATTGAAAGCTCATTAGTTTCAGTTATTAATTTCTTTATTCCCGCAGCACAAGCCGGCCAGGCAAATATTTCCATTGATTCAGCAAAAATACGCTCTATTCGCAACAAGATGAAACAGCGTCAAGCTAAGCTAAATCCTTTTTATAAATCTGGTAACATAGGCTTTACCAATAAAGGTTTTATCGCTTCTGTGTCAGATAAGGGCTTATCTATAAAACAGAAATCAACAGCCAAAAAGCTGATAAATGCCGAAAATAATGACCGTAAAGCTCTATACAGGGAAATAGCCAACGCAAATGGCCATCCTGAATGGCAGAATGATATTCAAAAAACCTTTGCTCAGACCTGGATCGCTAAAATCCCTTCCGGCTGGATGTATCAAACCAGTGCCGGCCAGTGGAAAAAGAAATAATCATCATTATTAACCCATTGAGGTACTAGCAAAACTCCGTCATTCCCGCATTTTTAAGCGGGAATCCATGTTTTTGATTGTAATCCTTTGATTTCCGGATTCCTGCCTTCGCCAGTGAGACTTTGTTAGCTTGCTAACTCTTGTCGAACAAGTACTCTTGGGGTGCGCAGAGCCTGTTCCTGGTGTACGCAGGGGAATGATGTGTTAGGGAGTTTTGCAAGTACCTCCATTAATCAGCAATTTTGGAATAAGTTTATGCAATGGAAACAATTAGTAAAGCTGTTCGGTCCACATTCATCAACGGTTTCCATTAATGAAAAGCTAATCTCTGCAGCTGCCGGACTCATTGGTATTGGGCTGATTATGCTTGTCAGTCAATATTTTCTCGGTACTGAAGGTGCTCCCTGGGTTGTTGCATCCATGGGCGCTTCAGCCGTATTACTCTTTGCAGTACCTCAGGGACCATTATCACAGCCCTGGTCATTTGCTGCAGGTCACCTGTTTTCTGCTTTTATTGGTATTTCTATAGCCAAATTAGTCTCAGACCCGGTGGCAGCCTCTGCTCTGGCTGTTTCACTGGCTATATTTGTAATGTACCTCACCAATTCTCTACATCCTCCCGGTGGTGCGACTGCATTAACTGCAGTTGTGGGAGGCTCAGCAATTACTGATCTGGGTTACTGGTATATGCTGACACCTATCAGTATTAATGTATTCATTATGCTGAGTTGGACCATCATTATTAATAATCTTTTACCTAATCGTCATTACCCCAATGGAATTAATCATCTGCTTAATTTGTTTAAGTTTAGATCTGTGCAATCACTAGAGCCTTCTGTGCAGCAAAGGAACTTGCACAATAAGGACCCGTTGCAATCCCCGAATTTAATTCACCGTGAAGACCTTCATCAGGCATTGACAGAAATGGATGTTTTTGTTGATGTATCTGAGGATGATTTGAATAAAATATTTCATCTTTCGCTGATGCATACTCATAAAAAAAAGATGGGTAATATTTTATGCCGTGATATTATGACAACCCCTGTCGTCACAGTAAACTATGATACTGAAGTTGAAACGGTCTGGCAGTTAATGATAGAAAAAAGAGTGCATGCTTTTCCGGTTGTTGATAAGGCTGGACATGTCCTGGGTATTATCAGTCTCACTGATTTCTTAAATGAAATTAATGTTAAGCCCGGTTCTTCTATAAAATCTCTATTAACTGAATTTATAACAAAAACGACTGGAAACACTACAGACAAAGCCGAATATGCGGGACATTTGATGTCTAAACCGGCCATCACTATTGATGAAAATAAACATATTCTTGAACTATTTGAATTATTTTATACTCATAATGTCCATCATTTGCCCGTTATTGACCGGCAAAATAAACTCACCGGCATCATTACACCAAAAGATTTATTAATTGCCTTTCAAAGCCCAAACTAATTACAAAAGAGCTTGCTATAACACGCACATATCCCTATAATCTAGCGCATAAATTCACATGCCGATTAATACTGTGTTTATATGTGATTTTTAGTGCACTTTTGTGATATTTTGTGCTCTTTTGTAATAGAACATGGAAATAATATAATTTCCGAGCTGTTCAGGTCATTGCTTATTTTAAGCAATGACCTGAACAGATTTATGAGTGGGCCTATGGCCCATTTTTTATTGGTGAAGGAAAAATATTTGCTTTTCTTTCTCTCATATTGATACTGAGAAATTTGATGGACATTAAAACTCAACAACTGGAAGCACTATTAGAACCTGTTGTCACTTCTATGGAGTATGAGTTTGTTGGTATGGAATATATTTCTCAGGGGCGTCACTCTATCTTACGTATTTATATTGATACTGCTGACGGGGTTAATGTAGATGATTGTGCAAAAGTCAGTCGTCAGCTCAGTGCTGTATTAGATGTAGAAGATCCAATTACGGGAGAATATTCATTAGAAGTATCTTCTCCCGGATTGAACCGGCCGTTATTTAAGCTGTCACATTATGAACAGTTTATTGGTCAGGAAGTAAAATTTAAAACTTTACGTCCTCAATATGGTCCGCATATTGGAGAGGGACAACGTAAGTTTAAAGCTGTAATTAATTCGGTAGAAGATGATACAGTCATTTTTACCCTTGAAAACAATGAAATACTATCTATAGCTTTTGTTGATATAGAGAAAGCAAATTTAGTCGCGGCTATTAACAAAATTAAATAATAAGCAGTTTAACTGGCACTGTTAAGGTAATAATATGAGTAAAGAAATTCTCCTGGTCGTTGATGCCGTTTCACATGAACGCGGCATAGAAAAAGAAATAATATTTCAGGCACTTGAGTCGGCCTTAGCATCAGCGACTAAGAAGAAATATACTAAAGACATCGAGGTAAGAGTAGCGATTGATCGTGAGACCGGGGAATATGAAAGTTTTCGCTGCTGGCAGGTTCTTGACGATGAGGTCGATCCTTTTGAACATTATGACAAACAAGTCCTGCTGTCTCGTGTTATTGCTGATAATCCGGACATTAAGCCCGGAGAATTTATAGAAGAACCTATTGAGTCTGTTGAATTTGGCCGTATTGCTGCTCAGGCCGCTAAACAGGTTATTGTGCAAAAAGTCCGTGAAGCTGAACGTAAGAAAGTGGTTGATGAATTTCAACTGCGTATTGGAGAAATGTTATCCGGTACCGTTAAGCGTATCGAACGCGGTAATGTTATTGTCGATTTGGGTAGTAATATTGACGGCATTATTAAGAGAGAGAATATGATCCCCAGAGAACCCGTTCGTAATGGCGATCGTCTTCGCGGCTATCTCTATGATGTAAGCAGTCAAACCAGAGGGCCTCAATTGAGTTTCAGCCGTGTTTCGCCTGAGTTTTTAATTGAATTATTTAAAATTGAAGTTCCTGAAATCGGGGAAGAACTCATTCAAATACACAGTGCCGCACGTGATCCCGGCTTACGTGCTAAAATTGCAGTTGAGGCACATGACGAACGAATTGATCCTATAGGCGCCTGTGTTGGTATGCGGGGCTCTAGAGTACAGGTTGTGTCTAATGAATTGGCTGGTGAACGGGTTGATATCATTTTATGGGATGAAAATCCGGCGCAATTCGTTATTAATGCCATGTCCCCCGCAGAAGTACAGTCAATTGTTGTTGATGAAGAAAGCAATTCAATGGACGTTGCAGTGGAAGAGTCACAGCTTTCTATGGCAATTGGCCGCAACGGACAAAATATCAAGTTAGCATCTCAGCTCACGGGCTGGACACTTAATGTCATGACGACTGAAGATGCTGAAAATAAAGATGAAGAAGAAACACAAAAAGTATTAAATCAGTTAATCGAAGATTTGGGTATTGATGAAGATCTGGCTATTATTCTGCTTAATGAAGGTTTTACTTCCTTAGAAGAAGTTGCTTATGTTCCGCTGCAGGAGATGTTAGAGATTGAAGAACTTGATGAAGATATCGTTTTAGCATTGCGAGAACGTGCCAAGGATGTTTTATTAACCAGGGCAATTTCTGATGAAGAACAATTAGGAGATGCTGAACCTGAAACTGATTTACTTGAAATGGACGGCATGGATGAACAACTGGCTCACCAGTTAGCATCCAGAAACATTATATCAATGGAAGATCTAGCAGAGCAGTCAGTTGATGAACTGATGGATTTGGATGGAATGGATAAAAAACGTGCTGCTGAACTTATTATGACAGCTCGTGCTCCCTGGTTCGCAGAAATTGAGTCAGAGTCAGAGTCAGAGTCAGAAGCAGAAACTGCTGGCAATGAAGAAACAAGTGATCAGCCAACAGAAGATAAGCAGTAATACAGGGCGAGGAAAAAATTATGTCAGAAACAACCGTTTCACAATTTGCAAACACAGTCGGTACGCCTGTAGAACGTCTTATCGAACAAATGCACGGAGCCGGCATTAAAGCTGCCGGTCCTGATGCAGTCATTAGCGATGAAGAAAAACAAAAATTACTGGCCTTTTTACGTAATAAGCATGGTTCTGTTGACAAGACATCGCCCAATAAAATTACTTTAAAGCGTAAAACAACCAGTGAATTAACAGCTGCGTCCAGTGCTAATAAATCAGGTAATAGAGTCAAAGTTGAAGTTAGAAAAAAACGCACCTATGTGAAAAAGAGTGAAATAGACACAAAGGTTATTTCGGCTGACGCTGAATTACTGGAAGCACGCCGCGTAGCACAGGAAGCTAAAAAATTAGAAGATGAAAATATCAGGAAGGAAACTGAGGCACGTGATGCACTAAAAACTCAGGAAGAACGTGAACAACTTAAGCAGCAGGAAGCACTTGAAAAGCAGAAATTAGATGAACAAAAAGCTTTACACGCCGCTGAAAAAAGTCAAAAAGATAAACGTGAAATTGAACAGCTGGCGAGAAAACAAACTAAACCCATTCTTAAAGAAGCACCCCGGGGTGGAACTGCTAAAAAAGAGCTATCAGCTAAAAAAGAACCCTCTACAAACAAATTGCAGAAGGCTAAACAACGTCATCCGGACAAGCCTAAACTATCGGCTGCAGATGCTAAAAAAGGCCCTGCCCATAAGCGTAAAGGCAAATCCTCAAGTGATCGTAATGGTTCAGGACGTTTTAAAGGCAAGCGATCCAGAAAACAGGATCCAGAGATTGAGACCCGCCATATTTTTGAAATGCCGACAGAAGTAAAAGTAATTGATGTTGAGCTTCCTGAAACCGTAAAAGTGGGTGATCTGGCTAAAAAAATGTCAGTTAAAGCGGCTGAAATCATTAAAATAATGATGAATCTCGGTAGTATGGTGACAATTAACCAGATGTTAGATCAGGAAACAGCCTCTATTGTCGTTGAAGAAATGGGTCATAATCCGATATTCATGAAAGATGATCAGATTGAAGATGATCTAATGGAAACACATAATGAAGGAGAAGCAGTGAATCGTGCTCCTGTGGTTACCATTATGGGGCACGTTGACCATGGTAAAACCTCTTTACTGGATCATATACGTGATTCAAAGGTTGCAGATGGGGAGGCTGGAGGAATCACCCAGCATATTGGTGCCTATCATGTTGATACAGATAAAGGCATGATTACCTTTCTGGATACCCCGGGACATGCTGCATTTACTTCTATGCGTGCCCGTGGTGCTAATGCAACAGACATTGTAATTGTTGTTGTTGCTGCCGATGACGGAGTGATGCCGCAAACTAAAGAAGCGGTTCAGCACGCTAAAGCTGCTGGTGTACCAATTATCATCGCAGTAAACAAAATTGATAAGGAAGCGGCTGATCCAGAACGGGTTAAAAATGAATTATCCGCCTTTGATGTAATCCCTGAAGATTGGGGTGGTGATGTTATGTTTATGCCGGTTTCTGCTAAAACAGGGCAGGGTATTGACGAATTACTGGATGCCATCTCAGTGACTGCTGAAATGATGGAATTAAAGGCAATTCCAGATGGTCCTGCAAAAGGTATTGTTATTGAATCCCGTCTTGATAAAGGACGCGGTTCTGTTGCTACTATTCTGGTGCAGAGCGGTCTGTTACAGAAAGGCGATATGATCATTGCCGGTCAGGATTATGGCCGCATTCGTGCGCTATTTGACGAAAATGGCCAGCATGTTAAAAAGGCCGGCCCTTCAATTCCTATTGAAGTGTTAGGTTTATCAGGTACTCCAACAGCCGGAGCTGAAGTCCTTGTTGTTAAAGATGAGCGTAGAGCTCGTGAAGTTGCATTGTTCCGCCAGGGTAAATACCGCGATATTAAACTGGCCAGGCAGCAGGCTGCCAAGCTTGAGAATATGTTTAATAAAATGGAAAGTGGTCATGTACAAAGCCTCAACATTGTTCTCAAAGCGGATGTGCAAGGTTCTGTAGAAGCTATTTCTGATGCTCTGAAAAAATTATCTACCGATGAGATCAAAGTTAATATCGTTTCTGATGGTGTCGGTGGTATTAATGAATCGGATGCACAGTTGGCCCTGGCTTCAGGTGCTATTATCATTGGTTTTAATGTACGTGCAGATGCGTCAGCTAAGAGAATTATTGAAGCAGAAGGGATAGACCTACATTATTATAGTATTATTTATGATGTACTGGATGAAATTACATCTGCCATGACAGGTATGTTATCACCTGAATTTAAAGAAGAGATTGTTGGTCTGGCTGAAGTACGGGATGTTTTCCGGGCACCGAAAATTGGTTCCATTGCCGGTTGTATGGTGCTTGATGGAGAGATGAAACGTAATAATCCCATTCGAGTGCTGCGTGATAATGTTGTAATATATGAAGGTGAACTCGAATCATTAAGACGTTTTAAAGACGATGTCAATGAGGTTAAATCCGGTTTGGAATGCGGTATTGGTGTTAAGAATTACAATGATGTCAAATCAGGTGATCATATTGAAGTGTATGAACGTGTTCAGGTTAAAAGGTCGTTATAATTATGGCCGATGTTAATCGTTCCCGCAGAGTGGGTGAGCTGATTCAGAGAGAGTTAGCGACCCTGTTAAGTAGAGAGATTAAAGACCCCCGTCTTGCACTGGTTTCCATTACTGGCGTCGATGTCACTCGTGATATGGGATTTGCTAAAGTTTTTTATACTGTTATGGATCTTGATTCTGATCTGACGTCTAATTCCCGGGTGGAACATGAAAAAATTCATAATGTAAAAGAGAGCTTAAAAAAAGCTGCTGGTTTTTTACGTTATGAACTGGGGAAGAGAATTCAGCTGCGTATTGTTCCACAGCTCAGTTTTCATTATGATGAATCTATTGTGCGCGGTTCCCAGCTATCTCAATTAATTGATAATGCGATTAAAGATGACAAAAAACGTCATAATCCTTCTGCATAAAAGCCTTTGACGATAAGAGCCCTCAGCCAAATATTGTTACCGCTGTCATTTTGCTAACATACAAAAGCAAATATGGCAGTGGTCACAACATGTTAGATAAGAGGTAATTCACCATCGCTCGAAAAAGAAAGGGCCGTCCAGTTAATGGTATTCTGGTTCTTGATAAACCCGCTGGAATGACATCTAATGCCGCACTGCAAAAGGTATAACGATTATATCAGGCCCAAAAGGCAGGCCATAGCGGTAGTCTTGATCCGCTGGCTACCGGGGTGCTGCCGCTGTGTTTTGGTGAAGCCACTAAAGTATCCCATTATCTTCTTGATGCAGATAAAACCTATATTGCTAAATGCATTCTGGGTTCAGTCACTACAACGGGTGATGCTGATGGTGAAGTAATAGCAACAAAACCCGTAGCGCTACTTAATAAACAACAATTGCTCAAGCTATTATCTGCTTTTACCGGCATACAGCAGCAAACCCCACCGATGTATTCCGCTCTTAAACATAATGGTCGTCCATTGTATGAATATGCCCGCAAAGGCATTGAAATTGAGAGAAAGTCACGTCAGATTACTATTTTTGATATTAAACTGCTTAATTACTCTTTTGCTACTGTAAAAGAAAGCTTTATTGAAATTCAGGTACATTGTTCAAAGGGTACTTATATCCGAACTTTGTGTGAGGATATAGGCCAAACATTGGGTTGCGGTGCTTATATCAGTGCCTTACGCCGCATTCAATCCGGTCCGTTTTCTATTTCTCAGTGCGTTACTTTAGATCAACTTAATGAATACGATGAGTCTTCTGCTAAGATGCCATTAGATTCATTATTGCTCGCAACTGACAGCGCTATTGAAAACTTCCCCAAAGTAAGCCTCAATGAGTCACAATACGATCTGATCAATCATGGCCATAGTATTGATTGCTCCATAAACCTTTCTTCTGAACCTGGAAGCAATTATCGTTTATATTATCATGAAACTTTGACTGCATTAGCGATCCTAACTGAAGAACGACAGCTAAAGCCTAAAAGACTGCTTTTTTTATAATCTTCCAGATCAAATCTAAACTATTTTATTTCTGAAACCGGAGGCTGCTGATTTTACTTGTTTAAAATCATATGAGCAGGTAAAATACTCGCCTTGTTTGAATACCAATAATCAGTTTGTATTCATCCTTTAGTTGAGTTGCACTGGTTTAAACATGCTGTTTTTACTGGTACTTTAATTTTTTAGGAGTAGTTATGATTTCTGTACAGCAGAAAAGTGAAATAATAAAAGAACATAGTCGCGGCACCAATGATACGGGTTCCCCTGAAGTCCAGGTCGCGATATTAACAGCTAAAATCATTGATTTAACAGAACATTTTAAAGTTCATAATCATGATTTTCACTCTCGCCAGGGCTTATTAAGAATGGTGAGTAAACGTCGTAAAATGCTGGATTATTTAAAAAGAAAAGATGGTCAGCGTTACCTCTCGCTTATTTCTAAATTAGGCCTGCGTAAGTAAGTAAGTTCGCACACAAAATTTATCAATTCTTAAAAACTAATGGGTGTTCCTGTCCTGAGTCAGCCTTTTTAAAGTTGCAGGAAATAGACAGGAGTGTTCATTAGCTGAATGCAATGGAGCACAAACAGCGTGACACCAATTAAAAGATCTTTTCAGTATGGCCAGGATACGATTACTCTTGAAACCGGCGAAATAGCTCGTCAGGCATCAGGGGCCGTCATGGTCAGTGTAGGTGGAACTTC
>DAOVUE010000052.1 GCA_030632745.1 Pseudomonadota bacterium
AGACCCCTATTGCCCGAAACCTCGGATAAGGGTTATATTTCTATTAATGGTACACCTACTGATTGTGTACATATTGCTATTACAGCTTTACTGGCTGATGATCCGCCAGATATTGTTGTTTCAGGTATTAATCATGGTCCAAACCTGGGGGATGATATTCTTTATTCCGGCACAGTGGCAGCAGCAACGGAAGGGCGTTTTCTGGGTTTACCTGCTATTGCTGTATCGCTGGGCAGCTATGAAGGAACACATTTTTTTACTGCAGCCAAAGTCGTGGTGCAAATAATACAACAGCTGCAAAGCAAACCTTTGCCTGCTGATACCATATTAAACGTCAATGTGCCCGATATTGATTATTCTGATATCAATTCATTTCAGGCTACCCGTTTAGGTAAAAGGCATCCGGCAGAACCCGCTATTGAAGCCGTTGACCCCCGTAATAGGAAGGTTTACTGGTTAGGCCCTATTGCTAAAGAGGAAGATGCAGGACCAGGGACTGATTTTTTTGCATTAAAGAAAAATCAGGTGTCTGTTACACCTATAAAAATTGATCTGACTAACTATGAAATGCTCAAATCAGTAGAGCAATGGTTAACAACTCTTAATATAGAAACCTGAAAATAGAAACCTGAAAATAGAAACCTGAAAATAGAAACAAAATTTGCTGACGGCGGCTGTCGGATAAGCTGAAGGCTCCTGGATAAGCTGAAGGCTCCTGGAAAAACAAGGATGAATAGTGTTATGAGTAGTGTTATGAGTAGCTCTTTAACGGGTGTTGGTATGACATCACAGCGAACCAGAAATCGCTTGATTAGTCTGCTGAAAAAAAATCATATTAAAAATGATAAAGTATTAAACGTGATGTCAGAAATGCCCAGACACTTATTTGTTGATGAAGCTTTATCCAGCAGAGCCTATGAAAATATTTCTCTCCCTATTGGACATGGTCAGACAATTTCTCAACCGTATATGGTTGCATTGATGACGGAATTATTATTAGAAGGCAGTCATGTTAATAAAATTTTAGAAGTAGGGACAGGTTCAGGCTATCAGACAGCTATTTTATCAAAACTTGTACCCACTGTTTATAGTGTAGAGAGGATAAAGCCCCTGCTCAACAGGGCTCGGGAAAAATTTCGTCAATTGCGACTGAACAATATCCTCACCTCTTATAGTGATGGAGGCTGGGGCTGGCCCAACAAAGCACCCTTTGATGCCATTATTGTAACTGCAGCACCGGAAACACTGCCAGCGTCTTTACTGGGACAATTGGCCGATGGTGGTAAGTTAATTATCCCAATGGGAAAAAAAGGTGAACAGGAATTATTTCTTTTTCATAGGCTTGGTGATAAATATCATAAAAAGACTATAGAAAAAGTAAGTTTTGTTCCTCTTTTGAAAGGAAAAATAGACTGAAATGATATTTTATTATGACATTATAAATTTGAGTTGGCTGACGGCTCTTATCTAATCGCTGACGGCTCTTATCTAATAAATAAAGCAAGAAGTAAATACGAACTGAGTTATTTAGGTTAAAGACTAACATGGATTTAAAATGAAATTATTTTCTAAACTATATGAAAAAGTAATGAGCTGGTCTCGTCATCCGCATGCGGAAAGATATCTGGCAGGTTTGAGTTTTGCAGAATCTTCTTTTTTCCCCATTCCCCCTGATGTCATGCTGGCACCCATGTCTCTGGCCAAACCGGAAAAAGCACTTCGATTTGCCTTGATTACAACTCTGGCGTCAGTCCTTGGAGGAATGTTGGGTTATGCTATTGGATTATGGTTTATTGATTTAATTCAACCACTTATTGGTGAGGGCGGTCGTTGGGAAGAAAAATTTATAATGACTCAAACATGGTTCTCAGAATGGGGCTTCTGGGCTATATTCATTGCCGGATTCTCACCTATACCCTATAAGGTCTTTACTATAACAGCGGGTGCAATGGGGATGCTTTTTTTACCCTTTATCATAGCCTCGTTTTTTGGACGGGGGGCACGATTTTTTCTGGTGGCCTCTCTGATGAAGTGGGGCGGGCAAGAAATGGAACTTAAATTAAAGCGATATATTGATTTTATAGGATGGTTTATTGTAATTCTTGGGCTAATAGCTTATATTATCTATAAATTATAAGAATAATATGTTTTCTGATGTTATTAAACTTGTTGTTAGAATTACTATCGATGGTGGCGGTCGTGGTTTTTCGCGAGAAACTGTTGCTGCTGTAACTGAATCTAACTCTATATCTAACATATTATCTTGTACTGTAAATAAAACTATTTTACTTAAGTGTGTAGTGTTTTGTTTCATTGCATTATTGACACTATATATAACCGGGTGCAGTACAACTTATGCTCCTGTCGAACAGCGCAGCGCGACAGCCTATAAAAATAAAACAAAGTATACGGGTAAACCCCCTTTATACTATAAGGTGAAAAAGGGGGATACTCTTTACTTTATTGCCTGGTTGTATGGACTGGATTTTAAGAGTGTTGCTAAAAATAATAAAATAACACCACCTTATCGAATTTATTTAGGTCAGAAATTACGCTTAAGACCTTATTCATCTAAAAAGACTCAATCCAGAAAAAAGTCGCAGAAAAAAACTAAAGTTGTAAGCAGTAAACGCCGGAATAAGCCGGTTAGTAAGAGCAGTAAAGCAGTAAAGAAGAGCACAGCAAAGAAGAGTACAGTAAAGACAAAAAAACGTACATCTGCTATTCAGACTGTAAAAAATAAAACAAAAATCTCCACAGGTAATAAAAAGCTTTATTGGATATGGCCGGTTAAAGGTAAGGTTATTCAGCGTTATTCCCCGGCTAAGGGGAAAAAAGGCATTGATATTAGTGCTTCTAGAGGGGCTTTAGTAAAATCCTCTGAGGCAGGAAAAGTAGTTTATAGCGGACAGGGTTTAGTCGGTTATGGTCGATTAATTATTATAAAGCATGACGATAATTATCTGAGTGCTTATGCTCATAATCAGCATTTATTAGTTAATGAAGGACAAATGGTAAAAAAAGGGCAGACTATAGCCCGTTTGGGGCGTTCAGGAACGGATCGATACAAATTACATTTTGAGATTCGAAAAAAAGGTAAGCCTGTGAATCCATTAAACTATCTGCCTCGTTAGGGACTTGGCAAAAATCAAGTTACTATCATTTAATTCAAAGAGGTACTTGCAAAACGTCGAATTCTTTTGCTTTTTACTTCCCCCTTTGATAAAGGGGGAAGCTAAGAGCAGTTTTGCAAGTACCTCCAAATTCAAATTTTAATTTCAGGGGGAAATTAAATGGAATCTATGGAATCTAAAAGTCAGGGTTTAGATATAAATTTTGATACAAGCAGTTCATTTTCAGCTGAGACTATTATGACCGTTTTTGAGAATGAAGTTCCGCATAAAGAAGATAATAATAATAAAAAATCTCCTTCAGGCTCTCGTTCAAAAGCGCACACAAAAAAAGCACATAAAGCTGTGCAGTCTACTAGAAAAACATCACTTAAGGGAGATATGGATGCCACCCGTCTCTATCTTAATGAAATTGGCTTTGCATCACTATTAACCGCAGAAGAAGAAATTAAGTACTCAAGAATGGCCCGCAAGGGTAATGAAGAGGGTCGCAAACGTATGATTGAATGTAATCTGCGTTTAGTGGTAAAAATATCACGTCGCTATTTAAATAGAGGCTTGCCATTGCTGGATCTGATTGAAGAAGGTAATCTTGGCCTGATTCGAGCAGTGGAAAAATTTGATCCTGAACGTGGTTTTCGTTTTTCAACCTATGCAACCTGGTGGATTCGCCAGACTATTGAACGGGGATTGATGAATCAGACTCGTACCATACGTTTACCGATTCATATTGTAAAAGAAATCAATGTTTATCTCAGAGCTGCCAGAAGACTCACTCAGGAACTGGATCATGAACCCAGTCCGGAGGAAATTGCTGATTTACTTGATAAGCCCGTTGAAGTAGTAGAAAAAATGTTTAAACTGAATGAAAAAACTTCTTCAGTTGATGTTCCAATGGGAGTTGATAGTGATAATCCCCTGATTGATGTTGTTGCTGATACGGGAACACCGGAACCATTTGATTTTATACAAAATGAAAATGTCAGGGAAAATATTGACAGCTGGATGGAACAACTTAATGATAATCAGAGAGCAGTGGTTGAACGTCGATTTGGTTTACATGGCCATGATACCGCAACCCTGGAAGAAGTAGGTAATGAAATCGGCGTAACCCGGGAAAGGGTGCGTCAGATTCAACTGGAAGCCCTGAAACGCCTGCGGGAAATTCTTGAAGATGACGGGCATACTAGTGAATCATTATTTTATTCATAAGAATAGACGTTGCATGCAGCGTCTCTACAGTTATTTTACCAGCGCATAGAAAAGCACTAAATTAACGATCAGTGAGACAATGCTGATGGTTTTCCATACCAGCATGGGATTGCGTTCAATAAGTGGTATGGTAGTGGTATTGATAAAATGAGGATTGGGGTTTTTCAGGTCATGCAGAAATTCAAATACATCTTCATGGCGTAATTTGATATCCAGTGACAGAGCTTTTTGAATTGCGCCATCCATCCAGTTGGGTACCATGGGATTGAGATGAATGCTGGAAACGTATTTAAGCTGCGACAACTGCCTATAATTGGCTTTTTCCGGCATGTCCTGTCCGAAAGGTAATTGATTATTGAGCAGTTCATAAGTAATGACGGCAAGGGAATACAAATCACTTCGCTCACCACCTGATTGACCCATATAAAATTCCGGTGCACTATAATTAACAGTGCCTAATACGGTTTCCTGACTGTCTTTGTTTTTCTTAAGTTCCTGAATACCTGCAATTTTAACGGAGCCAAAGTCAATGATCTTAATATTATTATCCGCATCAATCATAATATTTTCCGGTTTTAGATCCTGATGCAGCATTTCCAGACGATGAAAAGCCCGTATTCCCCGGGTAATCTGCTCAATAATCGGCAGTACGGTATCCACTGAGGGCAGTGGATTTTTCTGCATCCACTCACGCAGGGTAATAGCGTCTAAAAATTCAGTGACATAATAAAGTGAGCGGGGTTTTTGTTCGGGTATAATAACTTTCAGCACATAAGGTGAGTCAATTCTTTTCCCTGCCCATTCTTCATGAAGAAATTGTTCAATAAAAAATTCATCATCTTCAAAATTAACAGAAGGTGTTTTAAGAATGACCATTTGATTACTGTTCTGATATCGGGCAGAATAAATTTGCGTACGATTACTGCTGTGGAGTTCTTTCTTGATCCTATATCCATCAAAAATCATCCCCGCTTCTAATGGGGGCGGGAAGGGAAGTTCATGTGCTTTCTGTAAAACTTCCTTTTCTTCTGATAGAGGCAGATTATCAATTTTTAATAATTGTAAGGTTAAATTATCATTACATTGATTTTCTATTGCCTGGCGGGAAATTTCTTCACATTTCTGCTGCAGCAGGTCATTATTAAACTGTTTATAATCAGAATTGAGGAGTATTTTTTTGAGTGATTGTTCACTAATGAAGTCATGAATGCCATCAGTTGATAATAAAAAAACATCATTCTTGTCCAATAGGACTCTTCTATAATCAATATCTAAATGTAAATCAATACCCATTGCGCGGTTAAGGTAGTTTTTTTCGTCAGAAATCCAGACTCTGTGATCCCGGGTGAGTTGTTCTAATTCGTTATCACGCAGACGATAAACTCGTGAATCACCGATATGAAAAATATGTGCTGTAGTGGATTTTAGAATAAGAATGGTTAGAGTGGTGACCATGCCGCGAGTACTCTGGTAATCGCTATGACCACGGCTGTATAGCCAGCTATTTAATGCAGAGAGAATTTTTTGTGCCGCATTTTTTACACTCCAGGAATCCGGAGTACTATAATAATCATTAATGAAACCGTTGATGCAGGCATGACTGGCTTCTTTTCCTGCTTCACTTGAGCTCATACCATCTGCAATGGCAACTACGATCCCCTTGTTTTTAAGGATATGCTTATTATCAGGTATTTTATACGCAATAAAATCATCATTATCAGCCTTAATCCCTTTATCACTAAAGGAGCCAAGACTGATTTCCAGTTTTTTCAGCATTTTATTACTGCCTGCTCTAACTTACTTCAATCATTTCAACAGTACCATCGGGCAGTACTTCTGCCATATGACCTTTGGGTTCATCAATAAATTGTATTGCAATTAAAACAAACAGTGCGAAACCTGCAATAGTAAGAAAGAAAATGTCGGCTGATACAAAAGAAAGCACCGTTAAAAATAATACCGCTCCGACATTTCCATAAGCACCCACCATACCTGCAATTTGACCAGTCATACGACGTTTAACTAAGGGAACCATTGCAAAAACAGCACCTTCTCCTGCTTGTACAAAGAAAGAACACATCATAGTCACTGCAACCGCCAGAGTCAGTGACCAGCTGGATTCAATTTGACTCATAGTAAAATAGCCGGCAATCAGACCTAATAAGAAAATGGTGAGTGATTTTTTACGACCGAATTTATCACTGATTAAGCCGCCGCCGGGTCGTGCTATCAGATTCATAAAAGCAAAACCAGACGCCAGCAAACCAGCCATCACTGCAGTGACACCATGAGTCTCACTGAAGGTATTGTAAAAGAATAAAGGCAGCATGGAAACCACCGCCAGCTCGGAGCCGAAAGTAACCATATAAGCCAGATCTAAAATTGCAACTTGTTTAAATTTATAACGGTGAATTTCAGCAACGGGCTGCTTTAAAATTTCGTTATTAATATGAAATATTTTATAAACATTATAGATAAATAATACTACAAGAGCTGCATAAATAAATTGAGCAGTGGCTGCCTCAAGCAGATTGACGCCTGAAGGTGAAAGTTTCCAGGTCAGCAATGCTAATGTGGCATACATAGGAATAGACATCAGAATATAGAAATAGAGATCCCCTCTGGACGTCACTTCCATTGCACCAATACGTTTAGGCTTAAAATAAGTTGAACCTTTGGGAGTATCGGTGACACTAAAGAAATAGACAACAGAATAAATTAATGCAATAACACCGGTTAAACCAATAGCATAACGCCACCCATCATCACCACCGAAAGCTAAAGCCAGAGTAGGCAAGCTCATAGCCGCTGCCGCCGAACCAAAATTACCCCAGCCGCCGTATATACCTTCAGCAACCCCCACTTGTTTTGCCGGAAACCATTCACCTATCATGCGGATGCCGATCACAAAACCTGCTCCGACAAAGCCTAATAAAAAGCGTGCCAGCGCCAGGCGCTCGAATGTTTCAGCCATGGCAAACATGAAACAGGGGATGCTGCCGATAGCCAGTAGGGTAGAAAAGGTTCTCTTGGGGCCGAATTTATCCACCAGCATGCCGACAATGATTCGTGCCGGAATGGTTAAGGCTACATTTAATATAAGAAGGGTTTTAATTTGTTGATCAGTAAGCCCCAGTGTACCTTTAATGGCAATGAGCAAGGGTGCATGGTTAAACCAGACAAAAAAGCTGATAAAAAATGCCAGCCAGGTTAAATGAAGAATTTTGGTTTTTCCAGTAAAGGAAAATAGATTAAGTTTGCTGTCAGACATATCTATACCTGTTAAGTTAAAATAATTAATCTATGTATGAGCATAAAACAGGCCAATAAGTATAACATATTGTAAAGTTTAAAATAAATATATATTTTATGTATTAAATTATTGTTTGATTTGTAATTTTACTGCACTATTATTGTGCAGTTTCAGATCTTGATAAATAGTTTATTAAAACTTTGGTGCATGCATTGTAACTTCTCAATAAGTCCGTGACTAACCTGGATATTACATATCGTCATCCCCGAAGTTTTTTATCGGGGATCCATTTTCAGCAATAGATTCCCGATAA
>DAOVUE010000289.1 GCA_030632745.1 Pseudomonadota bacterium
CCGGCAACAACCAGTTCTTTAACCGCATTGGCATTAGCACCCGGGGCATTAAAGACAGGAATACCCTTGTCACTCATTTTATCAACCGGAATATTATTAACACCGGTACCAGCACGTCCTACCGCTTTCAGACTTGCTGGAATTTCCATATCGTGCATTTTAAATGAACGCAGTAAAATACCATCAGGATGCTGAATTTCGGAAGCTACTTCATAACTTTCTCTGGGAAACTTTTCCAGTCCGACTACTGCAATATTATTTAATGTTAAAATTTTATTCATGTTATGCATTCTCTTTAGCAAATTCAGCCATATATTCAACCAGTGTATCAATCCCTTCTTCAGGCATTGCATTATAAATACTGGCACGCATACCACCTACAGAACGATGTCCTTTTAATGTCGCCAGACCTTTCTTAGCCGCACCTTCAAGGAAAGCCGCATCTAAATCCGCACTTTTTAAAGTAAAAGGTACATTCATCCAGGAACGATAACGCTTTTCAACCGGATTGGCATAAAAGTCACTGCCGTCAATTGCCGCATAGAGTTTAGCAGATTTTCTTTGATTGAATTGTCCCATTCCCTCAAGTCCGCCTTTTCCAAGTACCCACTCAAACACCATACCCGCCAGATACCAGCTATAAGTTGGAGGCGTATTATACATAGAACCATTATCCGCATGAGTCTTATAGTTCAGCATGGCTGGTGTATTTTCCGCTGCATGACCAATTAAGTCTTCACGAATAATCACCAGAGTTAAACCTGCCGGTCCCACATTTTTTTGTGCACCCGCATAGATCATGCCATATTTGGACACATCAATAGGACGCGATAAAATGGTTGAAGACATATCGGCAATTAACGGCACATCACCTGTATCAGGGATATAGTCAAACTCAACACCACCAATTGTTTCATTAGGTGTATAGTGAACATAAGCCGCATCAGGGTTTAATTTCCATGTGGAAAATTCTGGAATGGTAGTAAAACTGGAGTCTTCCGAACTAGCCACTACATTCACATCACAAAAACGTTTTGCTTCTGCAATCGCTTTTTTAGACCACATGCCGGTATTGACATAATCAGCTGTTGTCTTATCACCCAGTAAGTTAAGCGGAATAGCACCAAACTGACTGCTCGCGCCACCTTGCAGGAACAACACTTTGTAGTTATCAGGAATTGACATCAAGGTTCTCAAATCAGCCTCAGCTTTACTGGCAATAGACATAAAAGCCTTACCACGGTGAGACATTTCCATGACAGACATCCCTTCACCACGCCAATCCAACATTTCTTCACTGGCTTTTTTGATTACATCTTCGGGTAACATAGCAGGACCCGCACTGAAATTGAAAACTCTAGACATCTTTTATCCTTAAATAGAAAAGTTAAAAATGAAATACTTATAATAATTTTAAATTTGGGTTGCTTCAACCCGTAGCAAGGAAGTGCTATACAACTTTTCGGGGACGCTGTGAATACGTCCATGTAAGCTTCAATGCAGCATCCATGCTGCATAGACCCCGCCAAGCTATATAGCACTTCCTCACTACTACTAACATAGTTTTATGTTTAGCTATAGAGCCAAAAAACAAAAAAATCATTTATTCAAGGACAGTCTCTTTTTTAGCTCTTAGAATACTATATTGACTACTTTGACACACTGAGTGCTGGGGAGTCTGGTACTCCTTTATGGGGTCTGTGCAGCATGGATGCTGCACTGAAGCCTACATGGACGTATCTACGGCGTCCCCAAAAAGGAGTACCATACTCCCCAGTACGGATTAATTGCACAAACTTTCTTTTAATCTTTTGATGAATCTCTGTCTGTTAAATCATCTTTATCTGTTAAATCATCTTGATCCGTTGATAACTCTTGATCCGTTGATGACTCTTGATCTGTTGGCACTTGTTGTTCTGAAGTTTCTTGCACTTCACCTTCTTCCAGCACATCCTCATCTTCTGTTTCTGTTTCTGTCTCTGTCTCACAAACTCGTTCAATCTGAACTAATTTTTCACCCTTGGTGAGGCGAATGAGTTTTACACCCTGTGTGTTTCGACCCACGATAGAGATTTCAGTGGAACGGGTTCTGACAATAGTACCACCATCAGTGATCAACATAATTTCACTGTATTCATCCAGTAAACAGGCACCTACGGCTGAACCATTTCTCTCTGAATTTTTAATTGCCAGGACACCTTTGCCTGCACGTCCCTTGGCCGGGTATTCAGAAATTTTAGTGCGTTTACCATAGCCATTTTCTGTTGCCGTCAGAACATAACGGTCATCACATTCGGGCGGTACAACAATTAAGGAAATAACCTTGTGTTGTTCAGGCAATTTCATACCGCGAACACCGGTAGATACACGTCCTACAGAACGAACAGTTAGCTCATTGAAGCGAACAGCCTTGCCTTCTGTACTGAACAACATGATATCCTGCTGACCATCCGTTAGCTGGACATCAATTAACTTATCATCTTCACGCAATGATATAGCACGAATACCATTGGCTCTTGGACGTGAATAATCTAATAAAGGCGTCTTTTTCACTGTACCGTTAGCAGTTGCCTGGAGAATAAACTGACCATCAAGGAATTCTTTTATCGGTAAAATGGCATTAACGCTTTCACCTTCAGATAAAGGTAAAAGATTAATAATAGGACGACCTCTGGAACCACGACTGGCGAGTGGTAATTCATAAACCTTTTTCCAGTACACCTGTCCGGCATTAGTAAAACATAAAATCGTATCGTGGCTGGAAGCAACGAAGAGTTTATCAATAAAATCTTCTTCTTTCATTGAGGTGGCTGATTTACCCCGTCCGCCACGACGTTGTGCTGCATAATCAGATAGAGGCTGAGTTTTAACATAGCCTTCATGAGACAGAGTTACTACCCTGTCCTCTTCAGCAATCATATCTTCGTAGTTCAGATCGTCCTGAGATGTTCTGATTTCAGTACGGCGTTCATCACCATACTGATTTAAAATAACTTCCAGCTCTTCGCGAATAACACCCATCAGGACTTCATGACTGCCTAAAATAGTTAAAAACCATTTTATTTGTTCAATAATTTCTTTATATTCAACAACAATCTTGTCAATTTCAAGACCGGTTAGACGGTGTAAACGTAATTCAAGAATCGCCTGGGCCTGAACAGGAGATAGATGATAACCATCATCAAATAAGCCGTATTGTGCTTCCAGATCATCGGGGCGTGATTGTTCGCCGCCACCGGAGAGTAGTTCTTTCACCAGACCGGGTTCCCAGCTTTTTTCAATTAATTTGATCTTTGCTTCCTGGGGATTTTGTGATTCTTTAATCAGTTTAATCAAAGGGTCGATATTGGCCAGAGCAACCGCCTGGCCTTCCAGAATATGGGCACGGGCACGGGCTTTTCTTAATTCATAAACGGTACGACGATTAACTACTTCACGACGATGGCGAATAAACTGTTCTATTAATTCTTTTAAATTAAATAGTTTTGGCTGACCGTCGACCAGGGCAACAATATTGATACCAAACACATTTTGCATGGCAGTGTGTTTATACAGGTTATTCAGTAGTACATCAGCCTGCTCACCGCGTTTAACCTCA
>DAOVUE010000133.1 GCA_030632745.1 Pseudomonadota bacterium
AATAAGATGAAACGTTCAGGTGAGAAATTCTCCTGTCTGACAGCCTATGATGCCAGCTTTGCTATTGCACAGGAAGCCGCAGGAGTTGAGGTTATTTTAGTCGGTGACTCCCTTGGGATGGTGGTTCAGGGGCAGGCTAGCACACTCTTTGTTTCTATGGATGATATGGTTTACCACACGGCCAATGTTTCCAGAGTGTGTCAAAAATCATTGATCATGGCAGATTTACCTTTTGCTTCAGATATTACTAAAGAGGAAACCCTGCGTAATGCTGCCCGTCTGATCGGTGAGGGAGGAGCCCATATGGTCAAGATTGAGGGTGGTGCTGCCATGCTGGAGACTATTGAGTTCTTATCTCAACGCGGTGTTGCTGTCTGCTCGCATCTTGGTCTGCTGCCGCAATCGGTTTATAAAATGGGCGGCTATCGAATTCAGGGGCGTACAGAAGAAGAAGCTCAGCAGATTCTGAACGATGCCATGGCACTGGAGCAGGCCGGGGCAGATATTTTATTATTGGAGTGCGTACCTGCCGAATTAGCTGCACGTATTACCGGGAAGGTGACTATACCGGTGATTGGTATTGGTGCCGGAGTTGATTGTGATGCTCAGGTACTGGTTTGTTATGATATGTTAGGCCTGACTCATGGTGCTCCGGCCAGTTTTGTGAAAAATTTTTTAGCGGATGCAGATTCCATACAAGCAGCCTTTAAAGCCTATGTTGAACAGGTAAAAAAAGCAGAATTTCCAACAGCAGAGCATTGTTTTAAATAATAATGAACATTATCCATACTATTTCTGCACTCAGACAGCAAGTTGCCCATTATAAGCATGATGGAAAAATAATTGCTTTTGTACCGACTATGGGAAATTTACATCAGGGACATCTGCAATTAGTTGCAATGGCTTTGTCTGAAGCTGATATTGTTATCTGCAGTATTTTTGTTAATCCTCTGCAGTTTGGTGAGGGAGAAGATTTTGAGCAATATCCGCGTACCCTGGAGGCTGATGCAGAAAAATTAAAACAAGCGGCCTGTGATATTGTTTTTGCACCCTCTGCGGATGAAATGTATCCTCAATCGGATGCTGACGGATGGGATCAAACTCAGGTTATTGTACCGGGAATCAGTGAAATTCTTGATGGAGCATCGAGACCGGGGCATTTTACCGGGGTTGCTACCATTGTTGCAAAATTCTTTAATATTGTTCAGCCGGATAAAGCGGTATTTGGCGAAAAAGATTATCAGCAGCTGCAGGTGATTAAACAATTGGTGAAGGCTTTGTGCTTTCCGGTTGAAATTTTATCCCATGCTATTGTGCGTGAAGCCAGTGGTTTGGCCATGAGCTCTCGTAACGGTTTTCTTTCAAATGAACAAAAACAGCAGGCTGCCGGTATTTATAAAATCCTGCATAGCACCGAACAGCAGATTTTGGATGGCAGAAGAGATTATGCTCTGCTGGAACAAAAAGCCGCTGAATTTTTAAATCAGCAAGGCTTTGTGGTTGATTATGTCCAAATTAGAGCGGCAGATTTATCACCTCCAATAGAGCAAACTAAAAATCTGGTTGTTTTAGCCGCAGCCTCTCTGGGTTCTACACGTCTGATTGATAATCGGCAAATATCACTTTAAAAACGCCTACTCAATACCGACTTCAATTTTACAAAAATAGTCATTCATGCTAGAATGTCCGGCCCATTTGATAATAAGCGTCTGGATATTATGCATTAAGTAATTATGAAAGCTTAGTTAAATGGAAAAATAGTACAAAATTATTACATGTTAGGAAATAGTCTCATAATGCAGTGCTCAATGCTGAAGTGCAAATTACATAGAGTGACGGTGACTCATTCAGAACTTGGCTATGAAGGCTCTTGCGCCATAGATACTGAGTTAATGGATGCTGCTGGTATTCTGGAATATGAACAAATTGAAATTTATAATATTACCAATGGTGAGCGTTTTTCAACTTATGCCATTAAAGCTGAAGCGGGCTCAAATATTATTTCTATAAATGGCGCGGCGGCTCACAAAGCCGAACCGAAGGATCTGATCATCATTGCGGCTTATGCCAGTTTAGATGAACAGGAATTAAAAACCTATAAACCTACTCTGGTTTATGTCGATGAGTTCAATCAAATTACCCACACTAATACACAGATCCCGGTTCAGGCTGTTGGTTAACAAAAAAACAGCAGCTAAACTTGTCCCAGCTTAGATAAGAAGCACCGCTTATCATTTCAGTAAACTAAAGTTTCAGCAATGAAAGTTGAAACTTATTCTTAGTCAGAGTTGTTTTCTTTACTTAAACGCTCATTTCTGCTTTAATTTTACCTATCTTTTTATCATCACTTATTATTTGTGGAGAACTCATGGAAAAAGCAGATATCGGCCTGATTGGTCTGGCTGTTATGGGGCAGAATCTTGCTCTGAATATTAATGATCATGGCTTTCGCCTGGCCGTATTTAATCGTACTACAAGTAAAGTGGATGACTTTATCAGCGGGCCTGCCAGAGGAACCCGGATTATAGCTGCACATTCAATAGAAGAGTTTGTTGATAGTCTGAAATCCCCGCGTCGTATCCTGCTCATGGTAAAAGCAGGCGAAGTGGTGGATAAATTCATTGCGTTACTAATACCTCATCTGGATAAAGGTGATGTTATTATGGATGGGGGAAATTCACTTTATACCGACACCACAAGGCGTGTTAATACTCTGCAGCAGCAGGGTATTATTTTTCTTGGAACGGGGATTTCAGGAGGGGAAGAGGGGGCTCGTAATGGTCCTTCTATCATGCCCGGCGGCAATAAAGAGGGCTGGCCTCTGGTTAAAGATATTTTACAGAGCATTAGTGCAAAAGTTGATGATGAGCCCTGTTGTGAATGGATTGGAGAAGAAGGTTCCGGTCATTATGTGAAGATGGTGCATAATGGTATTGAGTATGGTGATATGCAGTTGATTTGTGAGGCCTATCAGTTCTTAAGAGAAGGGCTTTGTTTAAGCGTAGATGAGATTGCAGATATTTTTGCTCAATGGAATGAAGGTAAATTAAATTCTTATCTGATTGAAATTACCAGTCATATTCTAAGAGTTAAAGACACTGATGGCGAGCCGTTAGTGGATAAGATATTAGATACTGCCGGGCAAAAGGGTACCGGAAAATGGACTGCAATTAATTCATTAGAATTAGGCATTCCTCTGACCTTAATAGGAGAAGCGGTTTTTGCCCGTTTCTTATCAGCCTTAAAATCTGAGCGAGTCAAAGCAGCAAAACTACTGGCGGCTCCTGAGCTTAGTTTCAGCTATTCTGAGCAGGAAAAGCAGGTCTATGTTGATGCAGTGAAGGAGGCACTCTATGCCTCCAAAATAATATCTTATACACAGGGTTATATGTTGATGCGAGAGGCCGCAGCAGCATACCAGTGGAATTTGAATTATGGTGCTATTGCTTTGATGTGGCGCGGCGGCTGTATCATCCGCAGTCGCTTTTTAGACAGTATTAAACAGGCCTATAGTAAAAATCCGCAATTAGACAGTTTACTGCTGGATGATTTTTTCCAGCAGGCTATTGCCACAGCACAAAATGGCTGGCGTAAAACAGTATCAAGAGCTATTGAGTCGGGCATCCCGGTTCCCGGTTTTGCTGCAGCACTGACCTTTTATGATGGTTATCGTTTAGCATCCTCGCCGGCGAATCTGCTGCAGGCACAACGTGATTATTTTGGCGCTCATACTTATGAACGCATTGATCAGCCCAGAGGACAATTTTTCCACCATGAGTGGTCAAATTAAGAAGAGGACAGTTCAATGATTGAATATGGTGAATCCTGTACAGTGGTTATTTTTGGTGTAACAGGCCATTTAAGTATCAACAAATTATTACCTGCACTTTATCATCTGGAACAAGCCGAACGCTTACCGGAAGAGTTCACTATTATAGGCTTTGGTCGAAGAGACTGGACTGATGAGCAATGGATAGAAGAAGTAAAATGTGGTATTAAAGATCATGCTCGCGGCGGTCTTGATAATGAAGTTTTTCAGCGTTTCAGCCGGCGTCTGCATTTTCATCAAGGTGATCTGAAGCTGCAGGATTCTTTTGATGAATTAAGAAAACGGCTGGATGATAGTGATGCTTTTTCACAGAATCATATTTTTTATCTTGCCATTCGTCCGCAGGATTATAATTTTGCCATTAAAAATCTGGTGGCCAGCGGGCTGCATGATGAACAAAATGGTTATGCCCGTTTAGTGATTGAAAAACCTTTTGGTCATGATCTGGAAAGCTCTGAGGTGCTGGATACCCAATTGCATAAACACTTTCGTGAAGAGCAGTTATATCGTATTGATCATTATCTGGGTAAAGAAACAGTACAAAATATTCTCGTGTTTCGTTTTGCAAATTTGCTGATGGAGCCTTTATGGAATCGAAATTATGTCGACCATGTACAGATTACTCATGCAGAAACTGCAGGAGTTGCCGGTCGTTCACATTATTATGATTCTGCAGGTGCCTTGCGTGATATGATACAAAGCCATTTATTGCAGATGCTGGCTCTGGTGGCAATGGAGCCTCCCGCACGCCTTGATGCAAATGCTTTACGTGATGAAAAAGTAAAAGTGCTGCGTTCTGTACGTCCGATCAGCCGCAATGCGGTTAATATGCATGCCTTTAGGGCTCAATATGCTGCCGGTTTTGTTAATGGGGAGAAAGTTCCTGCTTATCTCGATGAAGATGATATTGCAGCGGCGAGTACGACAGAAACTTTTTCTGCGATGAAGCTTTATATTGATAACTGGCGCTGGAAAGGCGTACCTTTTTATTTGCGTACCGGTAAGCGCATGAAAGAGAACAACTTCCTGGTCAGTATTCGTTTTAAACGTCCGCCGCAGCAATTATTCAGAGATACTGCATTAGAGCAGATTGATCCGGACTGGATTTTGTTGAATATTCAGCCGCAGGAATGTTTACGCATAGAGATGCAGGTAAAAAAATCAGGTTTAGAGTTACAAACCAGAACCTCACAACTGGAAGCCTGCAGTTGTGATAAAGCGGCACAAATAGACGCCTATGAGGCTTTAATTCTGGAAGTCATGGAAGGTGATCAGTCTCAGTTTCTACGCTTTGATGAAGTGTCCTGGGCCTGGAGAATTGTTGAACCGGTGATGCGTTCCTGGATGGAAGAACAGGATTATATTCATACCTATCCCGCTGGAACATGGGGTCCGGAGATTTCGTCCAGATTATTTGATCGCAATGATCAGTTCTGGCGCAATAAACTGGGTCCTAATTCATGTGATGTATAAGGACTATATGCATTGTCGTACCCGGGGCACTTCCTTCGGGGCGCACCCCAAGGGCACTTCCGTTGGGCGTAGAGACGTTGCATGCAACGTCTTTCAATGGACGCGGATACCCAACCAGGCCAGGGTAATAAGGTATTAGAAATTCTCAGTAGATGTAAATAGGCCGACTTTAAGATCTTTCATGGTGTATATTTCTTTATCGTCAACGAACATGGCGGCGTCACCGACACCCATAATAAGACGACGTGTAATCACTCGTTTTAAATT
>DAOVUE010000190.1 GCA_030632745.1 Pseudomonadota bacterium
ATACCTGCTCCAACCCTCTTCTCGCTTTACCCGTTGCCACGGCAAGCATGAATCCGCTTTCAATCAGCTGTTCCAGCATCTGTTGCACATCCGGAAACAAGCCGCTGGGTGTTTCATTAGCCGTCACAAAATGGTAACGATAACGCTCAGCAAGCTGAGTAACCAGTGTTTCACTTAAGCGGGGATAGAGTGCCTGTATCGCTTCACGCAGTCCCAGACCAATAATATTTTTCAATTGAACTTGCGGCAATTGAATAAGATCCAAATCATCGGCAGCAGCTCTCAGGCAATCCACAATTTTGGCCTGAGAGTCCATTAAAGTACCGTCCCAGTCAAAGATAATTAATTTATACATAGTACACTAATAGGTATTATTTTTTAATACGGACAAAAATTTCTCTAATTCATCACTTAAAGGGGCTTTAATCGTTATAGTCTCTCCGCTGTCCGGATGCTGGAAAGATATTTGCGCTGAGTGTAAAAATAAACGTTTTAGACCAAGTACCTTTAAACGCTGATTGCAGGCATAATTACTATACTTGCTATCTCCAGCCACACAATGTCCCAGATATTGAGCATGTACCCGAATCTGATGTGTACGGCCGGTGACAATCTTCACTTCCATTAGAGCTGCCTGTTCAAACTGTTCAATAGTTGTAAAGTAACTGGTTGATTCTTTACCCTTATTATCAACACGGACAAATCGCTCTCCGGATTTCAAAGCTTCGCGTAGTAAAGGTGCTGTGACTTTTTTCTTTGCAAAAGGTATTTTACCACAGAGTAATGCCAGATAACGCTTATCGGTCTGTCGCTTGCGTAATAAATCCTGAACTGCGATTAAGGCACTGCGTTTTTTGGCAATCAATAAACAGCCGGAAGTCTCTTTATCCAGACGATGAATTAATTCCAGAAATTTTTGTTCTGATCTTAAAGCCCGCAAACCCTCAATAATACCATAACTGACACCACTACCACCGTGTACTGCAATACCTCTGGGTTTATTAATGGCAAGCAAAAAATCATCTTCAAAAATAACAGACTGTTCAAGCAGTTTTAATAAAGAATGTCCCGGGGCTGGTGGTGGTGTTTTTTGTTCAAGTTTAACCGGTGGTATGCGTACTGAATCACCATATTGCAGTTTATAGGTCTGTTTAATACGCCCTTTATTAACTCTGACTTCACCCTTGCGAATGATTTTATAAACATGCCCTCTTGGCACACTTTTTAAAAAATTAAATAAAAAATTATCAATTCTCTGTCCTGCATTTTGCTCATCTATTTCAACAAACCTAACTTTATGGGTGATATTTTTGTGATTCATGCAATATTTCTGACATTTCAGATTGAAGGAATGATGACTAACTGTTATATTACGTCAGTTAAAATTTTTTTAAGACAAACTCATTTATTTTAATAGATTTTATTCTAAGAAGCTTGAAATGCTTATATTATAAATTGGTTTGCACAAATGAACAATTAATGCTTGTTTTTATAATCCAAAAATAAGCGGAAACACAAACAGTTTAGCTCCTGTAGGAAGTTCACAGGAAATAGAATAACAGTTACCAGGAACTCGTAAATGTAATACTGTAATTCAGTATTGTAATGATAAACCGCTTAATTAATATTATTAAGCCGATAACTTATCAATAAAAAACAATTCTGATGCCAGTTTTTTACCCCTAAAAAGCATATAACTCTTCAGCATAAAAAACAAATAGTGTCTGAAACCCTGCTCCATTCCGGACGGCAGTGAAAGCTTAACTTGTCTTACTTATTGACAAGAAAATAAAACACCCTGATTTAACCGTTGATTACTTTTTTCTGCAGCAAAGCATTTTTTACATGCTTTTGAATTTCATATAGCCTTTAGCCAAAAAAAATTAGCATTCATTATTTTTTAGTAACATAAAATTTCTTAACATAATGAACAACAATCTTTTTATTGCTAAGAAGTTAAGCGCCTTAAAATTATTAAGAGTATAACTATATGAAAAGAATGCTATTTAATGCCACTCAGCCTGAAGAGCTGCGTGTTGCACTCGTTGATGGCCAGCGATTATTTAATCTGGATATTGAAACCACCCAGAGAAGCCAAAAAAAAGCCAATATCTATAAAGCTAAAATTACCCGTGTAGAACCCAGTCTTGAAGCAGCCTTTGTTGACTATGGGGCTGATAGACACGGATTCCTTCCTCTTAAAGAAATATCCCGTAAATACTTCAAACAAGCTGTTGAGCGTGGTAAACGCCCTAGAATTTCAGAATTACTGCATGAAGGCATGGAAGTTGTTGTCCAGGTTGACAAAGAAGAACGTGGTAATAAAGGTGCTGCACTAACCACTTTTATTAGTCTGCCGGGGCGTTATCTGGTCTTAATGCCTAATAATCCCAGGGCTGGTGGAATTTCAAGACGCATTGAAGGTGAAGAACGAACAGAATTGAAAGAAAGTATGTCCATGCTGGAAGTTCCTGAAAAAATGGGACTGATTGTACGTACTGCCGGTATTGGTAAAGGTGCTGAAGAACTACAGCTTGATCTGGATTATTTATTACATCTTTGGAGCGCTATTGACAGTGCCTCTTCAGAGCGTTCAGCTCCCTTTTTAATTTATCAGGAAAGCAATATTGTCATACGAGCCATTCGTGATTATCTGCGCTCTGATATTACTGAAATTATTATTGATGAGGAAAAAACGCACCAGGAAGCCTGTGACTTTATGCGGCGAGTCATGCCTCAGCATTTACACAAAGTCAAACTGTATAACGATAATATCCCTCTTTTTTCCCGTTATCAAATAGAAAGCCAGATAGAAACTGCGTTTCAACGAGAAGTCTCTCTCCCTTCGGGCGGTGCTATTGTTATTGATCACACAGAAGCATTGATTTCTATCGATATTAACTCTGCCAGAGCAACCCGCGGCAGCGATATTGAAGAAACTGCTTTACATACTAATCTTGAAGCGGCAGATGAAGTCGCCAGACAATTACGTTTAAGAGACTTGGGTGGCCTGGTTGTTATTGATTTTATCGATATGTCCCCCGTTAAAAACCAGCGTGCTGTAGAAAACCGCATGAAAGAAGCACTGAAACCGGATCGAGCCCGGGTTCAGGTGGGTCGTATTTCACGTTTTGGTTTATTAGAGATGTCTCGTCAGCGTTTAAAACCGTCTCTTGGTGAGTCCAGTCAGATTACATGTCCTCGCTGCAGTGGTCATGGCACTATTCGGGGTATAGATTCATTAGGCCTGTCTGTATTACGCATCATTGAAGAAGAATCAATGAAAGAAAATACCGGTAGGATTTTAGCTCAGCTACCTGTTAATGTAGCCACTTTTTTGTTGAACGACAAGCGCGATCTCATCAGTGATATTGAAACACGACAAAAAATTACTGTTACTCTGATCCCTAATGAAAGCCTGGTCACACCACATTATCAAATCGAACGTATTCGTACCGAAGACAATTTGACAGAACAGTATCAGGTTAATAGTTATAACTTCAAGCGACTCCTGGATGACGATGATGCAAATGGCTTGTTACCTGAACCCGCAGGCTATGAAGAGCCTGTAGTTAAAGCACCTACATCAGTACCTCCATCAGTTAAAACAACTCACCCCAGTTTAATTAAGCGGATTTGGGGTTCCCTGTTCTCTCAGCAGGAGCGGCAAAGCGATACTGTATCAGACTCTAATACCAGTCAGAGTCGTAATTCGAGCAGATCGTCAACAAGCACAGATCAAAACAACAGGAGAGCTGCGAATCAGAAACGTAATGAACGTGATCCGAATCGTAGAAATAATGATCAACGTAACAAAGGCCAGCAGAAAAAGCCTCAAAAGCAATATAAACGTGATGATTCCAGACAAACATCTAACATTAATCAGAATGCCCGTGTTGATGCAGCAAACAATTCTACCAGTGAGGCAGAAACTCCGGCTATTTTCTCTTCATCTGAAGAAAAGAAAGTTAAAAATGAAAATAAAAAATCTTCATCAAATAGGAAAAGAAAGCAACCGGATTCCCGGACTAAAAACCAGGCTGCCACTAAGAAACAGATAACAGCTATAGCTGAAACAGAAGTTGAAAGCAGTTCTGCAACAGCCGTTGAAACAAGTGCTGCAAGAGCCGTAGAGACTGCTTCCACAACAACCGTTGAGGCTCATTCTGCAAAAGCCGTTGAGACTCTAAATAAAACACCTGAAGCATCTACAGATTCTTTAACGGATAATAAAGCTGATTCTATAAAAGATCAGTCTGCAGTAGAAACTGTTTCCAATGAAAACCTGGAAACAGATAGTAGTGAAAAAACACCTTTCAGTAGTAAAAAGAAATCTTTACGCGGCCCGGGTTCCCGTCGTGGAGGTCGTAGAACAAGAACGAATAAAAAACCATTAGTTAAGAAAGTATCATCTGCAATAGCTAACAAAGCTGATAAAGAAGCTTCAACAAATAAAGAGCCATCAGCTAAGGAGCCATCAGCTAGTAAGGAGCAGCCTTTAGCCAATGATGAGCCATCTGCTAACAAAGAGCCCTTAACTGGTATGGAGTCTTCAACTGTTGACAAAGAGTCTTCAACAGTGGGTAAAGAGTCTTCCAGCGAGAAACATCCTTTAAACAAGGAGGATGTTTCAGAGGCCATAGTAGACGATACTGTTAAAGAA
>DAOVUE010000203.1 GCA_030632745.1 Pseudomonadota bacterium
ACTTCAGTATACATATTTGATGACTCTTCATAAGTAAGATTAGATATAGGATTGTCTGCTTGTGCTGTGATGGCAGCTGAAGCAAAAAGAGAAGCGGTTATTAATGTAGTTAAAGTTTTCATGTCGATATTTCCTTTTGGTTTTGTTGTCTTAATATTTTTATTAAGTATGGGTAAAGTTTAAAGGAAATATTATTTTTAGTCTGTTCGTATTGATACGTGAAGAATTTCGGATTGTACGTAATGTAGAGTAGGAACAGTGTTTGACTTCAAATTCAATTTTGTAAAGAATTGTTGAAACTAAAAACTCATTAATTTGCAGAACTTTTTTTATAATGTAATTTTAAAAATTCCAGAAAATAAACGGCTAAGATGGCATAAAGGCTGATTAAAATTAATAACGCTGTGCGACTAAAAAAAGCGGCATAAACGTCTTTTCCATTAGCACTGTCTTCTACCGCCGGTCCTAATATAATCAGCATGGTGACTGCCGTATTCAGCCAGAATGAAGCAGGGTAACGAGTGCGAATCAACTGATAAATTTTACAGGAAAAAAACAGGCTGAACAGCAGCATCCACAAAAAAAACATCCATAAGTTGACCCGTAAGCCTAATGCAAACCAGAATAAGATTGCAAACAGGCCACCAAGAAGCGTTGAACCAATTAATTCATGACCTGCACTTTTAGCATCCATGGTTGAAGCCTGCTGACTCAGCATAACAGATTTCATTGCAATCGGCATGTACATTGTTGGATTGCTCAATAATAATAAATAGGCTGGAAAAACAATTAAGGTACTGCGAATTGCAATCCAGTTGGACTGCACAGCATTTTTTATATCCGCAGGAGGGGTTTGTGAACGAGAGCTGTCGGGAGGGTCTTCCGGAAACAGCTGGTAAATAAGTGAGTGGCATAGTGTGGCAATAATAATACTAAAAACCAGAGTCTGAATGACCATTGTTGCAAGACTATAGCTTACAGTTCCTGCAGCAGAGATAATCGTTATTCCCATAGCCAGAAAAGTACCGGGTAAATTTTTGCTTAGATTAACGCTCAGATAGGAACTCAAATACAGGCCGAGAAGAACCAGCAATAACGCAGTCATTTGAAACTGCAGCAGCATAGGAATAAGCAGTAAGCCCATTCCCAGTGTCAATACCAGCAGTATTAATAAACCTGTCAACTTCTTTGCCCCTAAAGGCGGGCCCGGCATCATGGTCAGAAAAAAAGCAAACAGAGGCGTGAAGTGAGGCATTGGATTTGATGTGCCGTAAGCAATCGCCAAGGCCAGAGCAGGAGTGAAGCTTAAGCGAAAAATACGCCTTGCCTGGATATTCACTTAAACTAAAACCTGTGTTTGCAATGCCTGTTTTAGCGGTTTAGAGTTAATAGGCATAAGAAAACCAGCTCATCATGCGAATATAAAGTTTAGCAAGTGCATTTAAAACATCCTGGCCTTCAGTAAAAGCAATGACTTCGGCCTGCCCGCCAATACGAATAAATTTTCTTAACAATTTGTCCTGCTTAAGATCAAATGAAATAATGACAGGAAATCGCTGCGACTGACGTAACCAGTCACGATTATTATCTATAGTGGGTAAGGTACCTGCCGGCGACTCCTGCCCTGCAGAAACACCCGGGCCAATGCTGCGGACCTCACCGGAAAAGACTTCTCCCGGTATGGCATCAATCACCAGTTCAACCTGAGTTCCAATTTTCATGTGACCCAAATTATTCTCAGTAAATTCTGCATTAATCCAGATATCATGGATAGAAATAAATGTCAGAACTGGAGTCCCGGCATTGGCAAATTGCCCCACATCGGTACGTAAATCAGTAATAATACCACTGGATAATGCATACGTTATAGTATGTTTTAAATCAAGCTTTGCCTTATCCACAGCACTGAGAGCACTTTTTAACAGGGCATTATTTTCGCCCTCCCCTCCTTTTTGCTCCACAGCACGGACAACTTCCGCCTCAGCACCGGAAACCTTTGCTGCAGCCTGTTCAAATGAGGCCCGGGATGATTCCAGACGACGAATAGAGATGGCACCGGAATCCTTTTTATACAGACGTTCTAAACGTACCAGATCCTGTTGTGCTTTCTTTCGGTTTGCCTGTGCTGCCAGCAGGTTAGATTGAGCTGATTCAACACCAGCTGTCCCTGCAGCAATCTGGCGCTGTACATTTTCCAGTTCAGATTGTGCTTTATCTACAGCAATTTCATATTGAGAACGTTTAATTTCAAATAAAGGCTGTCCTTCTTCAACGCTTTGATTATTTTTAATCCAGACATTATTAACCACACCGGAGACTTCAGAACCGACACCCACAACATAACCATCAATACGGGCTTGCTGTGTATAAGGAGTATATCGATCAGACAGCAAATACCAAATCAGACTGGATACAATCATGAGCAAAATAAGCAGTGTCCCGCTTAGAACTGATTTTTTTGCTGAGCTATTCTCTACAAGCGTATCTACAGGCGTATCTACAGACGTATTTTCAGGTGCATCTGCCGGTTTATCAACGGCTATAGTTACATTTTTTTCTTCAACATCTGCAACACTATCCGCATCCATATCTGTGATGTCCGATGTTTGTATTTGTTGTTTATCACTCATGCTGTGAAGCTCCCGGCACTGGCGTTGTCTCTGCTATAGGTACTGTTAATAAGTCCCCCCAATCTGTGCGCTGCTGCATTGTTTCTTTTACCCTGGTTGAGAGCATTTGATCATTCGACATTTCCGTCCATCCTCCCCCCAGACTTTTATACAGGCTGATAATTGATGCTATATAGCTGCTTTGATTGAGTAACTGGCTTTCAGACTGAGAAAACATAGCACGCTGAGCATCCAGTACACGCTGAAAATCAGAATAACCTTCGCGATATCTGATATTAGCCAGCTCCAGAGCACGCTGTGATGCCTGAAAACTTTGATCAACCAGTACTTTTTGTTCATTTGTTTTTAATAAGCTATAGGATGCATCATCCACTTCTTTTGCAGCTTGTAAAACCAGATTTTGATATTGTTCAATTAACTGCTGCAGACGTGAATCCTGTATGCGTACATTGTTTTCAATACGATCATAATCCAGAATATTCCAGCTGAAAGCAGGGCCTATTATAAGACTGCCTACATCTGAACTACCCGCCAGATCACTACCGGACCAGCCTATTGTTCCAAACAGTGAAATAGCAGGATAATAATCTGCTTCGGCAACACCAATCTGCGCCGATTGAGCAGCAACCTGCCATGCTGCTGTGCGTATATCCGGACGGCGGGTCAGCATATTAGCAGGTATATACTGAAAATATTTGACTGGAATAACAGGCCATTGATATTTTGATACTTCTGCATTCAGCATTTGAAGCACACCCGGTTTTTTTCCTAAAAGTATGGCAATTGCATTACGTGTTTGAAAGAGTGTAATTTCTAATTCAGGGATGGTGGATAAAGTCGCTAAATATTGTGTTTTTGCCTGTTGTAAATCCAGTTCTGAACCTTCCCCGCTTTCAAATATATTAGTGGTGATTTCATAACTGCGCTTCTGAATCTCGGCATTCTTATGTGCAATATCGATACGGGCTTGTGTAGTACGATAGACAAAATAGGCCTCAGCAAGCTGAGCAGTGAGCAGCACCTGCATATCCTGCTGATTGGTTATCGAGGCAAAAAATGCAGCGTCTGCTGACTCAATACCACGCTGGAAACGCCCCCAGAAATCCAGCTCCCAGCCCAGATTGAATCCGGCCTGATAACTAATAAAACTCTGACTCCTGTCAGGTGCATTACCACCATGAAATTGATTATTAACACTACTGACACTGCCATCAAGCTGTTGTAACTGAGGATAAAGGCTGGTGCTGACAATAGCCAGACGAGCACGACTTTCAAAAATTTTCAGACCGGCAATACGCAGGGAATAATTTTCCTGTCTGGCTTCAGTAATTAAGGCATTGAGAATGGGATCATTAAACACATGCCACCAGAATTGTGCATCTATTTGATTTAGCCTGTCCTGACGATTAACTTCATCCGGATGCCCGTAGCTTGCCGGCTGCCAATCCTGCAGCCAGTCAACAACAGGCTCTTCATAATCAGGCCCGACAGTGGTACAGGCAGCCAGTGTTGATAAGCCATAGATCAAAGCCAGATAACGCAGTGCACTTTTTATTACCACACTATTTACCACACTATTTACCACACTATTTACACAGCTAAGCATTGCTTATTGTCTTTAAATTTTATTTTCAAGTCTTTTATGCCGGCTTATTATCGGCCGAAAGCTCTGAATCTCCATCATCTTCATCCACCCAGGTCATAAAAATAACATAGGCAAGTGACAGAAAAACAGCACCAACAAACAGTCCAAGCAGACCACCGGTAATCATTCCGCCCAAAGCACCTAATAAAACCACTGGCATCGGTGCATCAACCC
>DAOVUE010000147.1 GCA_030632745.1 Pseudomonadota bacterium
CAACAGCCTTTTCTGCTTTTAACTTAATAGCATCATCCAATCTCATATCAAATCGTGTTACTGACATTTTATGCTCCAATTTTAAGTCATTGAACCCGGTAGTTTAATGAAAGTTTACTTCAAATCAGCTAACAAATCAATTGTACGGAAAAATTCCGTACAAACAATCAGGATTTATTGTATAAAAGTCCCTTATCCAAAATCCTTTTTAAGTTCATCAACCAATACTTCTGTCAGAAGTTTTGTTTTATCATGCAGTGGAATACTATTTGATAAGCTAATCAATTGCTCTTTCAGTTCATCATTAGAGATAAAATCTGACTGTGCCAGCAAGCTCATAAAATAAAGTAATATCAGGCTTTCATCTCTTTTATGCGAATTAATAAAATTTTCAAGCTCTCTGGCCATTAAATCCGGCATATCCATTTTTACCAACTGAATAGTAGTGAGCTTATTTAAGTTAAATGCTTTGAGCTCATAATTCTCTATAAATTTACCAATAAAATCAAACAAAGAAAATTCATCTGAATCCACTGACTTAATAGACTCGCTATTTTGACGTCTTAGAAAAGCGGGTATATCCAGATAGCCCATATCTACTGATTCACTAACAATACCGTCATCAGATAGGTATGATTGTGATACACATTTTTGTATAGAGGGCATTTCGTCAAACAAACAACTTTCTTCAATATGTATACTACCCTGTCCTGACCAACCTGCCGCCATCATTTGAGGAACTTTACGAAATGCTGGTAAGTCCTGAGTTTCACTTACTTCATTTTCTTCTACCATAATAAAGGCAGTGGTTTTATCCATTAGCTGATATTTAACGGCTACCTTTGCTCGTTCTTCTTCATCTTCTAATGTTTGTAAATATTGATGAGCAACCTGACGTACCGTTGTTTTATGTGGATTATCACTAGCTTCAATAACAAGCGATTCTTTATATGCTATTTGGTTATCAATACAGGCACTGAGAGTTATAGCACTGAGAGTAATACGTTCTGATGGCTGACCTTTTAAACGAGAATAGATAGTGACACTATCACCGACAAATAAGTATTGTGGTGTAGACTGCCATAAGACTGCCTGACCAAAATCTAAATGCACTTGATTTAATGATGGCATAAAGATACGTTTAAAATGACGTTCTATTTTCTCCACCATATTTTCATTGGGTGAAACAAACTCACTGCTGCCTCGAGTCTCACTGGCTAATTGCTTAACCAGTTTTTCACTCACAGCAGAGCCAACGCCTACAGTAAAAACCCGTTGTTGTTTCTTTTTAAATTTATGAATTGTTTGTTCCAATTCACCATTATCCCAGATTTCACCATCTGTCACTAAAAAGCAATCCTGCTGATAGGAGCTTGGATTGTCTTGCATCAATACTGCATTTAATGCTGAGAATATTTCAGTACCACCCAAATCGGCTTCCATATAACGGACTTTTCTTCTTATTTGAACGAGATTAATTTTACTCGCCTGCACAATACCGTGGGTGAGTTTATCGATACGATTACCAAAACGAGTAATAGAAAAGAAGTCCTGTTCACCCAGTTGGTCCAATGCCATTAACAAGGCTTTTTTGGCCAGATTAATAGAATCACCCTGCATAGAGCCTGAGCAATCAACAAGAATATTGACCACTCTTGCGCTTCTCTCGAGCTGAACATTATCCTGGTTAAATTGATTTACTGAGGGATTAAATGTAGCAATCACAGCATATTCGTCCTCATCTTCCTGAGCAATAGCATAAGCTGCATTCTTTTCTGAACTTTGCAGATTAATGATTAAGTCTCTATCCAGAAAAGCCTCTTTTTGCAGTCTGATAGTTTGTCCTGATGAATCTATTTGACTCTCAATCACATGACTGGGAGAAACCACAGAGCAATTAGCCAACGCTCCTTTAATATGCAAGACAAATTCTAAATGATATTCAACCCGATAGTCATAATTAGGTTGTTGTTGAGGCTCCAGTGGACAATAACCGTATTTAGGTGCAATAACTGTAGGCAAGACGTATCGTAATTCTTTTCCCTGCCAATTTAAAACCTCTGAATAAATCAAAGTCACTTTAACTTCTTGTGAAGGCAGTAAGTTACCAATATTCAGGGTAAACAAGCCATCATCTATCTTTTCTAATAACAGACTGGTATCACCCTCTTCAATGGCTTTTTCATAACGCTCCATTGCCTGAACTTTTTTCTGCACACTGCCGCGAATTATTTTATCATCCAGAGTAACAATAATATCCAGCAAGATAGCCTCTAGTGGTAAAGGGAAAGTATAAATCGCTTCAATGGCTTGTTTTTCATTGTTTTCAAAATACTGGTTAATCTCTGTCTGCACAGAAATACCCTGCATAGAGACTTTCACAACGGATTTATTTAATATCATTGCCGATTCTTTATCTGTCTTAAAACCCGGTGTTTCCTGTACTTTATTGGTTATTTGCCCAAACATCTTATACTCTCCTCAATTCTACCCATGGCATGACAAAAACTATTCTGCCTGCTTTATTTCTTCATAAACCTGCATCAATTGCTTTGCCAGCTTTCGAGTTTGCTCCGGTGTTAAACCTGCCCGGTTGGGCTCAATCTGCAAACTAATACCATCACTGATTAAAAGATGACTCCAGACTTCAACGCTGCCGGTTTGTTGTATCTTAATCGGTGGTACCAGTGCATCAGTATTTTCATTTCGTATAATTTCTTTAATACGATCTAAAGACAATCCGGCTTTTTGCCACTTTTTGATTTCCAATAATTGCAGCAGGTGTTTTTCCAGGTAAAAAGCCCCTTTCTTTTGTCCTTCAGAACGATCAACCAGACCTTCCTGCATATAAAAACGCACCGTGCGTTTAGTGAATTCTGTTAATAAGCACAGTTCATCCAGTGAATATTTTTTATCAATTGGTGTTTTCATGCTTTTATATTAACATATTTAATGTTAATTACAACTGTTAATTAAAAACAATAGGCAATAAAATTTATAGTTGTAGATAAAGATCTACTTTAAATATGAATAATTTTTTTAGATCAATGCTTTGTTCTGTTTCATCTTCAGTAATGAATCGTTTTAAGGTACTGGTGTGTTTTTTACGGGCAAAAAAAGCTTTTCGTCTGGTTAAAATGTGGTCGAAGTGATAGTGTTATTATCCCAAGTTCATTCAATAATCTTGAACTGGCATCTGCATAAAAATACTGGCTATAGAGTTTAATATCCAAAAGCCAGTCATCTTCGGTAGCAGGCTCTTCATCAGGAAAATAAAGTAAAAACTGTTGTTCAGGTTCATCCAGTTCTATTCTTTTTTTATTTCCAGACTTGACTCATTAGCCATCCTATAGATCAAGGTTTTCCTGAGAAATTGTTGCTATTTCCTGCAAAAACTTATCTGATAACCAATAACCTTTTTGTCGCAAATCTAATAATATGGGAATGACTGAATTAATAATTTGTTTTTTCTTTGCCAATATTAATAAACCTGCCAGACCAATAACAGGGATATTCAGTTGTTTTGCTATATGTCTGCCTTTGGATTCATCAATAAGCAAGGCACAATCTATTTTTTCCATTGCCAATGAAATGGATGTGGCTTCACCAATATCTAAAACAGTTTCCAGTTCTGGCATAATCACATGACTGGATTCAATGGTGACTCTTTTTTCTTGAACAGCTAATTTAAGACAATCAACAGACTCATCATTACCTGAGATCACTTCATTGTAAACACTCTCAGTAATACAATAGTTATCAAATAACTGCTCAAGTAAACCGAGTCGTTCTACTTTACATAAAGCAATGATGGGTCCTGCATCTGCTATAATGCACTTCACCAAGAAAATCTATCTAATTCTTCAGAAATTTCCTGACTATTTTGATCTGCTGCAGATATACCGAATTTACTCATTAATTCAAGAAAAGAAACCAATGACATTTCAGCCATTTTTGCTCCTTTAGCTTGAGTGATCACATGGTTTTCAACCAGATTTAAAGCCAGAGCACGGGAAATACCCTCATCAAACATTCTATCATCAAAGGGGATGGCTACTTTTACGGGTTTGCCGTGTGATGTAATAACAGACATTGAATCATCTGTTAGAAAATGACTGTCTCGCAGTTCTCTGGCTGAATAGGTTTTTACGGTCATAATAGTTCCTCCTGATTTTGAGTATAGCATAATTGTGTCACACTTGTGCCATAACCAATGCCTTTTGAGGGAAAAGTGTCTATATTGCCTAAGGAGCAAGGAGTGTGTTGCCATGTTAAAAAAAATAACTACCCTGTTTATTAGCTTTTCAGTTTTACTTATAGTCGTAGCTTGTGCCGGTACATCAGAGCAGAGCCTTTCATCACCCGCCAGCACTACTTCACGAGACCTGGCATCTTTCATCCCGAACGTAGCAAGCCATACCTGTTATGACCGTAACTCAGAACCCTACATATCCGTTGTTGATGCACACATGCATCCCCGCCCTTTTGGTGGTCCAGCCGTCCCCTTTGCTGAAATGAATGATTATTTCAATAACACAGGGGTTCGTTTCGCCATTTACTTTGGGATAGGTCAGGTACTTGAGGTGGATTCAACCTGCACCTACTATCTTGACTGCCCCGGAACGAAAGCACTGCCCAGTATAAAGAATGATTTTGCCAACGCTATGCAGTACGACATTTATCGTGATACGCACGAAAATAAAGATGTTCATATTGTGTTGTCCATGTCTTTCCCTGATCTTGCTCATCCGGAACATGTTGTCGAGTTAATCCACCTCTACGATAAAGAATTTCCCGGAATGTTTAAATGGGCCGGGGAACTCAATGTCATAAAACAGGCCTTGTTGAAAAATGGGCATGAGCCAGCCACTATAGATAGCATCGACAAGTGGGCTGGTTTTATGAAAATCTTAAGGGAGAGGAATATTCCAGTCACACTTCACTCAGATCTTGGCAACGACAAAGATCCAACAAAGTTTGTCTACTTGATGAAGCACATATTAAAACAGTATCCGGATAATAAAATCATCTGGGCACACATGGGCTTATCAAAAGAACTGGCCACTATGGATCCTGCAATACATATTAAAATTATGAAATCAGCTTTGGATGAGAATAGCAATCTGATGTTGGATACTTCATGGCGGGTGTTGTATGACACTTACTTCTTTAAACCTGAAGTTGAAAAGCAGTATATCGCATTCTTTAACGAGTATTCAGATAGGATTCTAAATGGTACAGATTTTGTAGCTTCTCGTTCAAAGACCTTTGAACCTAGAAAACGCAGTTGCCATCTACTGCAACAGCCTAAAGCACTGTACCTTAAGGTTTTTCTGGAACATTGAGACTTCACCCGTAGGGTGGCTACG
>DAOVUE010000296.1 GCA_030632745.1 Pseudomonadota bacterium
CAATCAGCACAGCATCGTCAGAAAAAAATAGCTCAAATGATCGAGGTGTTATTAAACTATCGCCATGATCGTGATGCCTGGGACAAAATGCTGGATGATATAGGTGTCGGAGTCAAATGACGCTCTGCTATAGCAGAACCTCATTTGACTCCGACACCAACCTGATGCTATCAATAGCATGTGTCACTATTAGTTGTTTGTGTTTACGGGTTTCTGTAATGGCTTTTTGTAACAAATGAGAAGGGATTTTTATATCTTTATAATTTGTCCGGGATTGAATAATCCGGCCTTTTTTCATATTGTCAGATGAGTCTCCGGCTCCAGCTTGTCCGGTCAGAGAAAAAATATGGTATTGATCCGTTAGTGGCGTTTTCAGGGACAGCCAGTTTTTAATACGGGCAAGAGTTTCCTGCGGTTTTGTTCGAATCAGATCGGCATCGTAGTAATAGTACTTGTCCCGGTAGTGTGTGCAGAATTTTGCCAGAGCTGTAATACGCTCGATATAATAGTGTACGACCTGTTCAGGATCGGCATAGGGGTGGCCATTATTTTTATTACGGAACAGATTAATAATACTTTTGAGCGTTTGTTCGGCAGGTCTGATAGAAACCAGTATTTTGATTTTTTTTGAGCTTAAGTTTTCCAGCACCAGATCATAATCATTATGCAGCAGCTTATCAAACAGGTATTTAGTGCTGCTTGTGATTATGTCATGGCCTGCTTCTTTATCCGAGAATACTTTTTCCTGTTTCAGCAAATCATTTTCCGTGACATAGCTGAGATGCATCTCATAGTAGCCGCTGATTTCATTATGAGAACCCAGAATATGGCTGATCAGGCTGGTATTGGCGCGCATGTGGCTTAATAAAAAAATATGCTGGTAGGTGTCGGAGTCAAATGTCATTCCATTTGACTCCGACACCTAAAAATACGACACCTAAAAATACCATATTAAAATTTTATGGTACCTGCTTCACGCTGTTCAATGGGAATATACTCTTTATGACCAAAAACATTTTTATAGGCAGGACGAATAATGCGTTTAGCATCAAAATTCAGTTCTTCTATACGATGAGCACACCAGCCGGCTACGCGAGCCATGGCAAATAAGGGAGTGAAAATTTCTTTAGGGATATTGATGGCCGTGTAGACAAAGCCGGAATAAAAGTCGACATTAGCACAGAGTATTTTTGATTTTACCCCCTTAAATTCAGCAAATACCAGTGGTGCAAGGCGTTCAATATTTTCATAGAGTCGAAATTCTGCTTCCATGCCTTTCTCTTTTGCCAGTTCACCGGCACGTGCTTTAAGCAGTATGGCACGCGGATCAGAATAAGTATAAACTGCATGTCCAATACCATAGATTTTACCGGAATGGTCATGCGCTTTCTTGTTTAAGATTTTTAATAAATAAGCACTGAGCTCAGTATCATTATCCCAGTCTTTAACATTTTCTTTAATATCATCAATCATATCCAGTGCCTTGAGATTAGCACCGCCATGCAGATGTCCTTTCAGTGCGGCAAGAGCTGATGTAATGGCAGAATAAGTATCTGTACCTGAGGAACTGGTGACCCGGATGGTAAAACTGGAATTATTACCTCCACCATGTTCTGCATGCAGGATCAAAGACAAATCAAGTAATTCTGCTTCTAAAGAAGTGTATTCTTCACCTTTGAGCATATAAAGAAAATTTTCTGCGGTTGAGAGATCACATCTCGGGGGACGGATAATCAGCGCTTCATGGTAATATTTGTGCCTCATACCAAAGTAGGCATAGATAATAATGGCCGGAAATTTGGCGGTTAATTCCAGTGATTGTCTGACCTGATTGTAGCGTGAAAGATCATTGGTTTCCTGATCCAGAGTATAAAGTCCTAATACGGTACGTGCAAGCATATTCATAATGTTGCGGCCGCTTAAGGATAAAATAAAACTATTCACCACCTTGCCTGGAATCTCACGATGTCCGGCCATAAATCCTTCAAAAATTTTTAGTTCTTCGCTGGCCGGTAAGCGTCCGGTTAAGAGTAAAAAAATGACTTCATCAAAACCATGCCGTTTACTTTTCTGTATGCCCTTAACCAGATCATTAATATCGATACCACGATAAAGCAGTTGTCCTTCTGTGGGTACAATTTTTCCGTTTTCTTTGCTATAACCAATGACCTCACCAATATTGGTCAGACCCACCAGAACGCCTGAATGATCTCTATTCCGCAGGCCGCGTTTGACGTTATATTCGGTAAAAAGGTCAGCATCAATATGACTTGATACATTAATAGACTCAGAAATACAATTGATTATTTCTTTATTGACTGGTGTACAGGCTTGCATTTTTATACTCTCCAAAATTCTATTGATTTGCCAGAAATGTTAACGCACTACCGGCCTTAAACCAGTTAATCTGCAAGTCATTATAAGTATGATTAACCTTGAACTGTTCCTGACTGCCATCCTTATGATGCAGCTTCACGGTCAAATCAACTCCGGGTGTAAAGTTATCAAGACCTAGAATATCCATTTTATCCTGTTCCTGAATTTTGTCATAATCGGCTTTATCTGCAAACGTGAGGGCTAACATGCCCTGTTTTTTTAGATTGGTTTCATGAATACGGGCAAATGATTTACAAATAACCGCGGCTACACTTAAATGCCGGGGTTCCATTGCCGCGTGTTCACGTGATGAACCTTCACCATAATTTTCTTCAGCAATAATAATGGAGCGCAAACCGGCTGCTTTGTAAGCTCGTGCAGCATCGGGCACCTCATCATATTCACCGCTTAATTGATTAAGTACATTATTGGCCTTGCCGGTAAATTTATTAATCGCACCAATCAGCATATTATTAGAAATATTATCCAGATGTCCACGGAATTTCAGCCATGGCCCGGCCATAGAAATATGATCTGTAGTGCATTTTCCATCTACTTTTATAAGTAGATGGAGTCCCAGTTCATCCTGACCGGAAGCCGCTTTAAATGGACTTAATAACTGCAGTCTCTGAGAGGATTCCTTTACTACAACTTCAGTTGCAGCACCGTCAGCGGGTGGTGCAATAAAACCTGGCTCCTGAACATCAAAGCCCTTAGGCGGCAACTCGACGCCGACAGGAGGATCAAGTTTTACCTGTTCTCCCTGTTCATTGAGCAAAGTGTCAGTCATGGGATTAAAGGTTAGATTGCCTGCAATGGCAAAGGCGGTTACTATTTCAGGTGATGCCACAAAACTATAGGTATTGGGATTGCCGTCATTACGTTTGGCAAAATTACGGTTAAAAGAGGTAATAATAGAATTTTTGCGTTCATTATCAGTGGTCTGACGCTTCCATTGTCCTATACAGGGACCACAGGCATTGGCCATAACCACGCCGCCCATTTTTTCCAGAGTACCTAAGAGATTATCTCTCTCTGCGGTGTAACGAACTTGTTCAGAACCCGGGGTGATAATAAATTCAGCCTTCAGCTTCAGGTTTTTATCAATGACCTGCTGAGCCAGAGAAGCTGCACGGGTTAAATCTTCATAGG
>DAOVUE010000026.1 GCA_030632745.1 Pseudomonadota bacterium
ATTGACTGTAAGTCTTTGATTTCTAGATTCCTGCCTTCGCAGAGCCTGCCCCTGGCGTATGCAGGGGAATGACGTATTGAGGAGTTTTGCAAGTACCTCCTTATAAGTAGAAAATAAAATAGAGAGTTTAATGAGTATCTGGCAAGCCATCACAGCTAACTTTAGTCCCAATGCGGGTAATGATTCCGCTACAGGCAAACGTTCCTCAGCAGCACTTGATGCTGAGATGCTCAAACGTGCCACTCAGATTGATCTGAAGGAATTAATTCAATTACGTTACCAGTCAGCTCATTTGTCCCTCAGTTCACAGCGTAAAGCCTATTCTTCTTTAGCAGGAAATTATAACTCCCCGTTTAAAGGCCGCGGCTTAAATTTTGATGAAGTTCGCCCTTATCAGCCGGGTGATGATATCCGTAATATTGACTGGAATGTAACGGCAAGGACCGACAGGGTTCATACAAAAGTTTTTAAAGAAGAACGTGAACGGCCTGTATTTATTATTGTCGACCTGAGTAATAGTATGTATTTCGGATCACGGCACTGCTTAAAATCGGTCACTGCTGCAAAAGCAGCCGCTCTTTTTGCCTGGGCCGGTGCGGATAATAATAATCGTATCGGTGGTCTTATTTTTAATGACTCAACTCATATTGAAATGCGTCCTAAGGGCGGACATCAGGGTGTGCTGCGTTTTCTGAAATTATTAACCGACTTTCACAATAGCTCTAACAATAGCTCTAACAATAGCTCTAACAATAGCTCTAACAATAAAAGTCACAATATGAAGCCTAATTCCAGTATAGGTAATAAGTCTGCGGCAGAAAACAGCAAGCCCCCCTTAAATACTGAATTATTATTTGCCCGTATTCAAAAAGTCATTCATCCCGGCAGTTTTGTTCTATTGATCAGCGATTTTAATCAAACCAATAAAGATATTTTAAAGCATATTCGCTATATTGCCCGCCATAATGATTTAATCATCAATCATATTTATGATCCGCTTGAAATGGAATTACCACCACCGGGACTGTATGGGATCAGTAATGGAGAACAATATAGTTTACTGAATACCCAGAATCACTCACTTAGAGTCTCATTTCAGGCTCTATTTCAGAAAAAAAGGGATAAAATAGAACAGTTTTGTTTTCAAAACCGCGCACATTTAATTAATTTACTTACGAATGAAAATGTAGCCGATAAATTTCTCTCAGTATTGGGGAAAGATTCTACCATCCGCCGTATTGCCAAAAGCCGTCATTAATTATGTCCGATCCAACACAAGCCGTACCATCACCAGCAGCTATAGCGCAATTTGATCCCTCGATATTAATGGATATTCATTTACCTGAGAATATTAGCCTTTGGCCCCCGGCCTATGGATGGTGGATATTATCAGCAGTTATACTGTTATTGATTTTACTTTCTTATTTTATCTCCTATTTAAAGCGTAGGCACTGTGCAAAAAAAACCATCAGTGCAAAACAATTAAAAATGCTGGCCATGAAAGAATTAGCTCTCATTGAAAAAGATTATGAAGCAGGAGCATCAGCCCATGCAACCATCAAACAGCTGTCTGTTTTTTTACGTCGCTTCAGTCTTTCACAATGTGATAGAGAATCTGTTGCCTCTTTAACAGATCAGCAATGGCTGGTTTTTCTTGATAATATGTTAAGCACAGCCAGGGATAAACAGGATAAGCCATTTTCTAAGCAATTTGCTGAATTATTAAGCCACGCCCCCTATCAGTCGGCTGATAGTCCCATCTTTAACAAAGAACGTACTGCAGAACAAATACCCGCGCTTTTCAATATCATTAAAACATTAATAACAAGCTATAAAAAGCCGGCAAAAGAGACTCATCATGTATAACTTTGACTGGCCCTGGATGTTTCTATTACTGCCCTTACCCATTTTTATCTACTGGTTAAGCAAGCCTGCAGGCCTGAGTCAGCAACAGGCACTTAAAGTACCGTTTTATGAGCAATTAGAAAGTATAGAGTTTGATTCTTCTGCAGCACAACTTAATTCATTTTCTCCTCTGATCCTTCTGGCTTTTCTTGCCTGGGTATTTGTAGTTATGGCCAGTGCCCAGCCCAGGTGGTCAGGCGAGGCAATTTCTATCCCTGTCAGTGGACGGGATCTAATGCTGGCTGTGGATATTTCCGGTAGTATGGAAACAGCAGACATGTTCTTTGCCCAGGATGCTGTGGATCGACTCACCGCAGTTAAATCAGTACTGATACCTTTTATACGCATGCGTGAGGGTGATCGTTTAGGTCTGATTTTATTTGCTGATCATGCCTATCTGCAGACCCCGTTAACCTTTGACCGAAAAACCATTGAACAAATGCTGTATGATGCATTTATTGGTATGGCAGGTCAGAAAGCCACCGCCATTGGTGATGCTATTGGTCTGGCAGTTAAACGACTAAAGGATTTACCAGCCGATCAAAGTGATTCACGGGTACTTATTTTATTGACTGATGGTTCCAATAATGCCGGTATTAATCCCGTTACAGCAGCCAGGCTGGCTAAGCAAATAGGCATAAAGATCTATACTATTGGTTTTGGGGCGGATGAAATTATTGTGCGTTCTTTTTTTGGTCGTCAGAAAGTGAATCCCTCTAAAGATCTGGATGAAAAATCATTAAAAGAAATAGCTCAGCTGACCGGCGGCCGATATTTTCGTGCCCGTGATACACAAGAATTACTTACGATTTATCAGACTCTGGATCTACTGGAACCGGTTGAATCGGATAATATAACCTACCGTCCGACTAAATCATTATTTTACTGGCCTTTGGCTATTGCCTTTTTTCTGGGCTTAGTGGTGTTTATCTTAGCAAAATCCCGTTCTTCAGGCTCAAAACACTTAAACTTAAACAATGGGAAAGGGAGAAATAGCTAATGTTTGAAACATTTCATTTTCTTCGACCGGAATGGTTATGGGCAATACTTCCCGTCAGCCTGTTATTATTTTTTTCTATCCGACGAGCAAAACCCGGCAGTGCCTGGGATGACGTATGTGATGCACCACTTTTGCACTATCAACTGACTCAACAGCAGAATAATACCAGTACCTCCAGCCGCATATTTCACTGGTTGATTCCCTTTAGTTTTTTAATGCTGATATTTTCTTTCACCATAGCAGCTCTGGCCGGTCCCAGCTGGGAAAAGAAAGATCAGCCTGTTTTTCAGCAGGAAGATGCATTAGTCATTATTCTGGATTTATCCTTATCGATGAATGCTGAAGACATCAAACCTTCACGACTTGAACGAGCCAAATTAAAACTCACCGACATTCTCCAGCAAAAGAAAGAAGGCCAAACAGCCTTAGTTGCCTTTGCCGGTGATGCTCATATCGTTAGTCCATTAACCATTGATAATAAAACCATTATTTCCCTGCTGCCGGCACTGGATATTACTATTATGCCGCTGTCAGGCAGTCATATAAATGACGCTTTATCCAGTGCTGCAGAACTATTAAAAAATTCTGGATTTATGCGTGGAGATATTTTATTAATGACAGACGGGATCGATGAAAAACATCAAAAAAAGGTCAGGAAAAAGATAAAGAGCCTGAAAAACCAGGGTTATAATTTATCCATTATAGGTATTGGCACTCGAGCCGGATCACCTATTCCCATACCCCGTTCAGGTGGTTTTATTAAGGATAGTGCAGGTCAGGTAGTACTCTCTAAACTCAATACCGGGCCATTAAAAGAACTGGCTCAACTGGGTGGTGGTTCTTATCATACACTGTCACTGGATGATTCTGACTTTCAAAGTTTATTAGATAAGGAGTTTTCAACTAATAACAAATTGACAGAGCAGGACAAGCAGAATAATTATCAGGAAAAGGAAAAGGAACATGAGCAATGGGTGGATGCCGGGGCTTATATCACCTTATTAATATTACCCCTCGCCCTGTTGGTGTTTCGTAAGGGTTTATTATCAATCAGTTTAGTCTTTTTATTAGGCGGTTCTTTTTTTATACATCCTGTTGAAGCTCAAGCAGCTGCTGAGCCCTCTGTTTCAGATGCATCCATCTCTAAACTATCAAAAGCTGAACTATCAACAGCTGAGCTATCAACAGCTGAACCACCAAATTCACAAGCAGCTGCTTTTACAAAGTTTACACAAAATAAGAGCTGGAAGAATCTCTGGTCGACCCCTGATCAACAGGGCCAGAAAGCATTTAATAACAAAAGTTATTCGGCAGCTGCTGAGCAGTTTAATAATGCCCGCTGGAAAGCCGGTTCTTATTATCGTGCCGGGGATTTTGAGCAGGCAGTTGAACAGTATGAACAACTTGATGATGCGCATAGTTTATTTAATAAAGGTAATTCTCTGGCCCATCTGCAAAAATATGAAGAAGCCATTCAAAGTTATGATGATGCTCTTGAAAAAAATCCTGATTTGCCCGATGCAGTTAAAAATCGTGCTGCTATAAAAGAGTTTCTGCAAAAGCAAAAGCAGCAGTCTGAACAGGAGAAACAAAAGGAATCTGAGAAGGACGAGGATAAAAAGCAGGATCAGAACAAAGATCAGGATTCTCAGCAGGAAAACTCTGAACAGGATAAGAAGGATCAATCCGAACAGCAGGATCAACAAAATCAGTCTGAAAATAATAACTCTGAACAGGATACCGAGCAAAAATCAGAGCAGAATTCAGAGCAAAACACTGAGCAGGAGAAGGAGCAGGATAAAAAAGATCAAAATAATCAATCTGAACAGCCTGATGAAGCAGCAGAAGAAAAACAAAAGCAAGAGGCTGAGGAACAGGCTGAAGAAAAAGATTCACAGGCAGCAGAACAGCAGGAAATTGAAAAAACAGATGCTGAAGCTGGAGAAAACACCGCAGATGATGTGTTATCTCAATTAAGTCAGGAACAACAACAGTCACTAAAGCAATGGCTGCAGCGCATTCCCGATAATCCCGGGGAATTATTACGTATTAAATTTCGTAATAATTCATTAAATAAACAAAGACAGCAAAATGCACCAGAGCAATATGAGGGCAACCCATGGTAATGCTTAAACAGCCATTATTATTAATTATAGCAGGCACTAATCCCATTTGTGTTCCAGATAAGACATGGCTGACAAAAACACTGTTTACTTTATTATTACTATCGCTGCTCTTGCCGGCATCTATTAGCTGGGCTCAGGTCACGGCATCAACAGGTAGAACGGTATTAAGTATTGATGAAACGATTGCGCTGCAGATTAAATCTGAAAATAGTTCAGGCGATCCGGACTTATCCGTACTGAATAAAGATTTTCAAATCCTGGGTACAAGTCGCAGCCAGAATTACAGTTTTATTAATGGTACCTCATCCAGAACTCATATCTGGAATATTACACTGCTGGCAAAAAAAACAGGCGAAGTCACTATTCCTGCGCTTCAGGTCGGAGATGAAACCACAAAAGCAATTCATCTTGTGATCCAGAAAAAATCCATCACCCCCGGCATTGATGGTAAAGAGGCTTTTTTAAAAATCAGCCTGTCAAATGATTCAACAGCCAGCGGGGATAAAAATTCTGCTGCTCAATATTATGTACAGCAGCAAATACTTATAAAAGTTCAGTTGTTTCATCGTATTCGTTTTACCAATGCCACACTCAGTGAACTCGAACTTAATAATACTGTGATTGAAAAGTTAGGCGAAGACTCCAGATATAATAAAACCGTATCAAATCATCGTTATAATGTCATTGAACGTAATTATGCAATTTATCCACAACAAAGTGGTGAGCTCATTATTCCTGCCATAACCTTTAATGGCAATGCTGAAATAAGACAGAACTTTTCTCTTTTTTCAAGACCCGGACGACAAATCGTCAGCCGTACGAAACCCGTTAAACTCACTATTATGCCTATCCCGGAAAATTATACAGGGAAACACTGGCTGCCGGCTGAAAATCTGTCCATTGAAGCTGAAATATTAGAAGACACAAATTCAATAATATCCGGTGAAGCCATTACACGCCACATTATTATCAGGGCAACCGGCTTATTAGGCTCACAATTACCTGCTATCAATCTGCCATCATCTAAAGCAATAAAAACATACCCTGATAAGGAAAAGTTAAAGACTCAGCTGGTGAATGGAAAAGTTGTTGGTACACGGCGTGATACAATTGCCATTATCCCGTTAAAAGCTGGAGAATTTATTCTACCTGAAATAAAAATTGACTGGTGGAATGTTAATACCCGGCAGCAGGAAACCGCTGTATTGAATGCAAAAACCTTTGTTGCGCAAAAAAATACCAGCCTGGAAAATATTGATAATCCTATACAAACAGCAACGTCGGCTGAAAACAATACTAACTCAACACAAAACGCTGAAACTGATAATAAACAAGCAGTTAAAACAATTGAAAAAATCGTTTATAAGCCTGTTCAATTAAGCCGAAATATCTGGTTCTGGATCAGTTCAGGCTTACTCATTATCTGGCTGATGACATTAATTTTACTGATAATTGTCAAGTCAAATAAATTGTCATCCTCAAAAAACTCAGCCTTACAGCATAATACAAAATCAGCTAAAGAAGAACATCAGCTGCTGCTGAAAACACTTTATGGATATTGCGGGGATAATGATGCCCATAATGCCAGTGATGCCTTAGTGTACTGGGCACAATGTTATTTTAATAAACCCTTATTAACCGGTTTATCGCAGATTATTGATATGATTGATGACCAGCCGCTTATCAATGCCATTAATACTCTGGAAAGCTCACAATATTCAGCTAATAAACAAAGCTGGACAGGAGATGAGTTAAGCTCATCTATCACTGAGTTTATACAACAGGATAAACTGCAAAAAGAATCACAGCAGCAGAGTCAGCAGGGTTTTACACCATTAAATCCCTTAGCTTAATGGTTTATAGTAACAGGCGCGTGCCGCAGAAAAATAGCCCCGCAAGATGATCACAACAGCAAAAATAACCTGGCTTGAAAGTGGAGAACCCTATTCTGAACAGTTTCAGGATTTTTATTTTTCCACTGATGGGGGTTTTGCTGAAGCAGAATATGTTTTTTTAAAACAAAATAATTTCCCGCAGCGTTTTTGTGAACTGGCTCATCAGCAGATAAACACACCGTTTCAAATTTTAGAAACAGGTTTTGGTACAGGCTTAAACTTTCTGGTTACTGTGTTTCACTGGCTGCAGGTTGCAAATCTTAACTGCACTCTAAAATACACCTCAGTTGAAAAATTTCCTTTAGCAAAACATCAACTGGAGCAAGTTTACTCCACTTTTTCTCATAACTGGCCGCAGCTTAGTTTTATTTGTGCTGAGTTATTACAGCATTATCCTCAAACTTTATCTAATGTTGATTCTATAAATACGACTTATATGATTGATTTGTTTGATGGAAAGATACAATTAATACTACTCTTTGATGATGCCCAAATTGCTCTTGATAAGCTTTTACCTGAACAGGCTGCCACTATAGATGCCTGTTATCTGGATGGCTTTGCTCCGGCAAAAAATCCTCAAATGTGGCACAATGATCTATTTAATATTATTTCCACATTATGCAAACCTGGAGCAGGCATCAGTACATTTACTTCAGCAGGTTTTGTACGACGGGGATTAATCACCGCAGGTTTTGAACTATCAAAAGTACCCGGACTGGGGAAAAAAAGAGAAATTTTACGGGGTACAAAACCACTCATTCCTTAATACCTTCCACCTATTATCAGCATCAGTTATAATATTGCCTGACTTTTAATATCTTTAAGTAACAAGAACAAGGATCACTAACAATGGATTTAAATAGTTTAACTGCAGTATCACCTGTAGATGGCCGTTATGGTAGAGTAACTTCAGTACTGCGTCCTATTTTTAGTGAATTCGGCTTAATCCGACACCGGGTTCTGGTTGAAGTTCGCTGGCTGCAGATGTTAGCTGCTCATGCGGATATCGGGGAAGTTCCTGCCCTGTCAGAACCTGCTAACAGCCTGCTCGACAGCATTATTGATCATTTTTCAATGGAAGATGCAGAGCAGGTAAAAAGCATTGAACGCACTACTAATCATGATGTAAAGGCAGTTGAATATTTTCTTAAAGAGAAAATAAAAGATAACGAAGAGTTAATGGCAATTAATGAATTCATTCATTTTGCCTGTACCTCAGAAGACATCAATAATCTTTCACATGCACTGATGCTCAGTGAATCAAGAAGTCAGATTATTATGCCTCAATTGAATGATATTATTGAAGCCATCACCAAATTAGCTCATGAGCTTGCAGATACTCCAATGTTATGCCGCACCCATGGCCAGCCCGCATCACCATCAACAATGGGTAAAGAAATGGCCAATGTAGTTTATCGTCTGAAACGCCAGTATAAGCAAATTGCAGATGTTCAGATAATGGGTAAAATTAATGGTGCTGTGGGTAATTACAATGCCCATTATAGTGCCTATCCTGAACTTGACTGGGCTGAAATTGCACAAAATTTCGTAGAAAGTCTGGGCATTAATTTTAACCCTTATACCATCCAGATTGAACCACATGATTATATTGCTGAATATTATGATGCACTGGCTCGTTTTAATAATATTCTTATCGATTTTGACCGCGATATCTGGAGTTATATTTCTCTTGGTTATTTCAAACAAAGGACCATTGCCGGTGAAGTGGGTTCGTCCACTATGCCGCACAAGGTCAATCCTATTGATTTTGAAAATTCAGAAGGCAATCTGGGTATTGCCAATGCCATACTCAATCATTTAAGCAATAAATTACCCGTTTCACGCTGGCAGCGTGATTTAACAGATTCCACAGTGCTGAGAAATTTAGGCGTCGGTATTTCACATTCCCTTATCGCCTATTCTTCAACATTGCGTGGTATCAGCAAATTACAGATTAATGAAGCAGCTTTAGCCAGTGATCTGGATAATACCTGGGAAATTCTTGCCGAACCCATACAAACAGTAATGCGTCGCTACGGTATTGAAAAACCTTATGAGAAGCTAAAAGAACTGACTCGCGGACAAACCATTAATGCAGCAGCATTGAAAGAATTTGTTGCTGCACTCGATATGCCTGATGAAGCAAAACGGGAATTGCAGGCATTAACACCTGCCCGTTATATTGGTAGTGCCTCTGCACAGGCTAAATCAATATAATAGAAGAAAACTGAAGATAATTAGGCACCCTTCATATAGAGCCAAAAGTAGTTTACACTTTTTTGAGTGGGCTATCGTCGTCATTCCTGCATGCTTCTAGCAGGAATCCATCATGCACAATAGATTCCCGATAAAAAGCCTGCCCCTAGCGAATGCAGGGGAC
>DAOVUE010000345.1 GCA_030632745.1 Pseudomonadota bacterium
CGGCCCGAGAGTCAATACAGCCCAATAGGTTAAAAAAGTACGTAAAAAATTCTTACTTTTTTTTATTTGCCAAATATTATTAAGAGATTTATCAACCTGCCACATGAGCATGAGAGCAATAATAAAAAGGCTGATCATACCAATGACGGTAAGTTTTGAAGCCTTTTCAATAAACACGTTTAAATATTGCTCTATAACATCACCGGAAGATGGCACCAGGTTCTTAAACACAAAATGTTGCAGCTGCTCAAACACATCCTGGAACATGGGAAATGAAGAGAATGCGGCAAAAATCACAGCCAGCATAGGTACCAGCGACAATAGAGAAGTATAACTGAGAGAGGCGGCCGTTTCATTACAGCGCTGCTGAAAAAAACGCTGTACAACAAAATAGAAAAAGTGGCCGGATATTTTAAGATAATAAATTGGTTTTATCATAAGGACTTGCAGTTATAATCCATAAATTCTGGAAGGTTAGATTCACTATTTTGTCAAATCTTCAAACTTATTATAAAATGATTTAACGCTGATTTCCAATCCCGGATAACCCCTATGTTAAAATCAATAATAAATGATAGCAAATTAATTGAATAATCAGGCACAAATTAATAGTGAACTAAATTATTTCTTGTTAACATGGATTTAAACTCAAAAAATTTAACACAAATTTAACATATATTTAACACGCATAGTTTTCATGAGGAGAGCTGCTTATGCATAATTTTGATTTTCTTGTCATTGGTTCAGGCCCAGCAGGTCAGAAAGCTGCCATTCAGGCAGCTAAGTTAGGAAAAAAAACTGCTATTATTGATCGCCGTACTGATATCGGAGGTGTTTGTTTACACACCGGTACAGTACCCAGCAAAACTATGCGTGAGGCCGTTCTCTATCTTAGCGGCTACAGCCAGAGAGGATTTTATGGACAGGGGTACAGGCTAAAGAATGATCTGACCATGGCCGATCTTAAGCAGCGACTCCACACCACCATACAGCGTGAAGAAGAGGTTATACTGCACCAGTTGAATCGTAATGGGGTTCAGGTCTTTAATGGAACTGCAGGCTTTATAGATGAGAACCATGTTCAGGTAAAGGATGAGAAGGATAAGGTAATCGAAATTCGGGCTGATAAATTTTTGATCGGAACAGGAACTTATCCGCTGCATCCGGAAAACTACCCGTTTGACTGCGGCAAGGTTATTGACAGCGATAATATACTGGAACTGGAGCAATTACCACGTTCTATGACGGTTATTGGTGCTGGAGTTATCGGCGTTGAATATGCCTCTATCTTCAGTGCACTTGATGTTGAGGTTAATCTTATTGATGGTCGAGACAATCTTCTTGGCTTCATGGATAAGGAACTGACTGATGAACTCATTCATCAGTTTCGTGATCAGGGAATGCTCGTTCGGCTTGGAGAACAGGTAGAGTCTATCACCTACCAGAAAGATTGCTCTGTTCTGACCGCACTGAAGAGCGGCAAACAATTACACTCCGATGTGGTTTTAGTGGCTGCCGGGCGTTCCGGTAATACTCAAAGGCTTAACCTTGAGATGGCAGGAGTTGAATTGAACAGTCGTAATCTTATTCAGGTCAATGAGAATTACCAGTCCAGCCAGTCCCATATTTATGCGGCGGGTGATATTATTGGTTTCCCCAGTCTTGCCTCCACAGCTATGGAGCAGGGACGTCAGGTTGCTTGTCATGCCTTTGGTCAGAACATTAACAATAAACTGGAAAACTTCCCCTTTGGAATCTTTGCTGTTCCCGAGATGAGTATGGTGGGGTCGACCGAACAGGAACTGACTAAAAATAACATTCCCTGTGAAGTCGGGGTCGCACGACTTCGTGAAACAACACGAGGTCAGATTATGGGGCTGGAACACGGGATGTTAAAGCTCATATTTAGTTTGGAAAACAGGGAACTGCTGGGAGTTCATATTATTGGTGAGGGTGCTACCGAACTCATTCACATAGGTCAGGCGGCTCTGGTGCTCAATGGTGGACTCGATTACTTCCTTGAGAATGTATTCAACTATCCGACATTGGCCGAAGCCTATAAAATTGCCGCACTTGATGCCTGGAACCGGTTGAATTGACAGGCTTCCTGTAGATTTGTAGTGTCCGGATCAGTTGACGGGTTTGCGCTGATAATCAAGCAGTTTATTAGCAAAATATCTGTCTCCAATTTCCGGATCAACCGCTTTTCCTTCCAGGTCTACCAATGGCAGGTCATACTCATTCCAGCCACGTAGTCCTGTCTTCAGCGAGGAAACATTACTATATCCCATCTGCATCAGGGTATAGGCGGCAAAAATGCTGCGACTCCCGGAGCGGCACACTACAACAATCTCTCTGTCACGCGCTTCGACCAGATCGGGTTCAGTTTCCTCATGATCCCATTCCACTGCAGTTTCTAAAATACCACGCGGCACATGCAGTGAATCGTCGATGTGCATGGTATCGTATTCCTGATTTTCACGTACATCAAGGAATAAAATATCATTATCTGTATCCAGTTTTTCTTCAATATCCCAGGGGAAATACTCTTTAATCTGCGGGGCAATTTGTGCCACCAGATCCTTATAGGTAACTCGTTTCATATTTTATATTTCATATTTTATATAGATTAATTTTTGAAAGCTGCATTAAGGATATGAAATTTAATCACAGTTTTCAAGTTATATTGTTAGTTAAATATTAAACTTTTGATAAAAATCAGCAGCCGTCTATTACAACAAACTAAAGTACTCAATCTTACCAAAGGTTATGACTCTTCATACTAATAGACAGGCATTGGACGCTTATACGTAATGCTCCGCACATCATCTTACCCGGCCACACTGACCCCGGGTATTCTTCAGCCAGGATATTTTCTCAACTCTTTGAATAATACTTTTTCCTGTATTTGGGGCTCCAGTCGATATAATGTTTACATTCCCATACTGTATGATTTAAACTTTATTATCCATTCATTGTTAGTTTTAAGATCTATTGAACTTTAGAAGAAGAAAGAATGAAAGTAAATAGTC
>DAOVUE010000385.1 GCA_030632745.1 Pseudomonadota bacterium
ACAAGACCTTCAGTTAAGTATATTACATGTGTGGCAAAGGTTCCTTGTTTACATATTTTTTCACCTTTACCAAATGATACTTCTACCAAATTATTGTTAATTAATTCTGTTTGTTCTTCTGTCATAAGAAGTCCCCAATAGAAATAAGCATCTTTAAAAGGGACGTATTGACCCTTTAGAGCATATATATCTTTACGTTTAAATGGTAATTCAATAATATCTCCACTCTTTTTATATAAAAAAACACTATCATCACTATAGATACTATTACCATGCATTCCAAAATCAAGATATCCATGTTCCTCTAAAAGTGGCACCCAGATATGAGATTTCATCTCATTAGGACGTTTACTCAAACGACAACTAAATTTATTGCGTACATTGTTTTTGTGCCACTTCCTTCCTTCAGTTTTAGAATAAATTTTTGTATATAACTTTTCTTTCTTAAAACCCCCTTCTTTCCAATTTGTACCATAAGGTTTTTCTTTGGTCAGTTTCAAATTAACTTTAAATGCATACTCTATATACCCATCATAATAACAAGGCATCCCACCTTCACTATACTCAATGATTTTATTGGAATTAATCTCCCAGATATAAATCTTTCCTGTTGATGGATTATTGGGATCAACTGCTCTAAGAAGAATACGATTATTATCCATCCAGTTTATTGAATCACCACCACTAATTAAGCCAGAATCAATAATGTCATAATGCTCACTTAATACAGGCTTTTTATCTGTATCTACAGCCTTATCACAAGCTGAAAGCATTATAGTCAGCACAGCTAAAAACATTAAATATTTCAGTTGTCTGAAAATCAAAGCTATGTCCCCCGATAATTTACTTTTCATAACACCTTCAACTTTTTCATTGATCCCGCTTATTTTCCAAGCTTTACGACATTATCAACACGTAAATTCTCCGGCACCTGATGTGTAATAAACAAAATACTCACCTTACCTTTCAGTTGATTAATGGTATGAGCAATATGCGCTGCAGCAATGTTGTCCAGACTACTGGTTGCCTCATCAAAAATTAGTATTTTTGGCCTTTTTAATAAGGCCCGGGCAATAGCCAGTCGTTGTTTTTGACCACCGGATAAGCCGGCACCATGTTCACCGATTTCCTGTTGATATCCCCTGGGCATTTGTTCAATAGTGGTATGAATATCTGCCATTTTGCAGGCTTGTATAAGCTGTTCAAAGCTCGCATGAGGATTGGCCAGAATAAGATTGTCATAAATTGTTCCGGAAAACAGCATGGTTTCCTGCGGCACTATACCAAAATTGGCTCTCAGTTCATTGGCACTCAAATGACGAATATCCCGTCCATCAATTTTAAGCTGGCCTTCACTCGCCTGATAAAACCCCTGCAGCAATTTCATCAGAGTACTTTTGCCTGAACCTGACGCTCCCATAACCGCCAGACATTGTCCTGCTTTAAGATGCAGATTAAAGTTTCTATACAGCCAGGGGTTATCGTCTGAATATCGAAAAGACAATCCTTCAATGCTGATTTCACCCTGACCGGTTTTATCCCTGCTGGGTGAAAGAGTATAAGGTTCTGTGGGAACATTCATAATATCGCCCAGACGTTTGACTGCAATATTAGCCTGCTGAAACTCCTGCCATAAGCCTACCAGCCTGAGTACCGGCTGCGATAATCGCCCGGCAAACATCTGAAAAGCCACCAGCATACCGATCGTGAATTCAGTAGTACTCATCACCAGCCAGGCTCCGATGCCAAGAATAAGAAGCACCTGAAGTTGTTCCAGTGTATTGGCTGTCACATTATAAGTATTGGAAAGTTTACGAGTTTTGAAACTAGCTTGCAGATAGGTGGCAAGATAATCGCCATAAGTTTTACGCAGCTCAGGTTCCATCTGCATGGACTTAACTGTTTCGACACCATTGAGATATTCAGTTAAAAAAGCCTGATTTCGGGCTCCTAATTGAAATTGTTCATTGAGACGATTTTTTAAGGTCGGAGTGATAGATAAACTGAGAATGACGATTAGTGTGAGGATCACCAATACAATACAGGTCAGCACTACACTATAATAGAACATAATCGCCAGAAAAATGAACAAAAAGGGTAGATCCAGCATTAAAGCAACAGCAGCACCACTTACAAATTCCCGAATAGTTTCGATGCCCTGAATTCTGGCCACCAGAGTCCCGGTGGGTCGATGTTCAAAGTAACGCAGCGGCAGATTAAATAATTGATTAAAAACCCGACTGCCCAACACAGCATCCACCCGGGTTCCCGTATGCAGAAGCAGATATTGCCGTACCCAGCTCATCACAGCACTGAAAATCATAAACATGAATAAGCCAAAGCCAATAGCATAAAGAGTATTCAGCGTGTGATGCACTATGACTTTATCAATAACAACC